>NZ_AKJO01000101.1:0-35718 GCF_000282295.1 Pseudomonas sp. GM33 | reverse complement strand
GCCGTACGTAAGGGGCGAGTGATTTTTGCTTACTTTTTTAGGCGCTTGTAAAAAAGTGAGTCGCCGTAAGGGCGAAACCGCCAGCCGCCGTTACCGAAGAAACGGATATGTACACATTCGCAATTCAAAGCGGCGCCACGCCTTCGACAATGATGACCTCAGCCAAAGCCACCCCCTCACGATACCCACGCGCCTCCTGATACACCGCCGAGTGATAGCACGCCACCGCCTGCTCATAGGAATCGAACTCGATCACCACACTACGCTGCGGCGTCGCCCGACCTTCCATCGCCTCGCTACGCCCGCCCCGCGCCAGAATCCGACCGCCATACAGGGCAAACGCCTGTGGCGCCCGCCGGGTGTATTGGCTGTACTGATCAGGGTCAGTGACATCCACGTGAGCAATCCAGTACGCCTTCATAGTGACCTCTCGATTTGTTTTGTATTATGGTATACCACATTACTCATCCCACAAACACCGAGACTCCAGCATGGCCTTCAACAGCATCGAAGAAATCATCGAAGATTACCGCCTCGGCAAAATGGTCCTGCTGGTCGACGATGAAGACCGGGAAAACGAAGGCGACCTGTTGCTGGCCGCCGACTGCTGCACACCCGAGGCGATCAGCTTCATGGCCCGTGAAGCCCGTGGCCTGATCTGCCTGACCCTGACCGACGAACACTGCAAACGCCTGGGCCTGGAGCAAATGGTGCCGAGCAACGGCAGCGTGTTCAGCACCGCGTTCACCGTGTCCATCGAGGCCGCCGTCGGAGTGACCACCGGTATCTCCGCCGCCGATCGTGCCTGCACCGTGGCCGCCGCCGTCGCCGCCAACGCAGGTCCTGCCGACATCGTGCAACCCGGGCACATCTTCCCGTTGCGCGCCCGGGAAGGCGGTGTGCTGACCCGCGCCGGCCACACCGAAGCCGGTTGCGACCTGGCCCGCCTGGCCGGCCATACGCCCGCCTCGGTGATCGTCGAAGTGATGAACGACGACGGCACCATGGCCCGCCGCCCCGACCTGGAAGTGTTCGCGCGCAAGCACGGGATCAAGATCGGCACCATCGCCGACCTGATCCACTACCGCCTGAGCACCGAACACACCATCGTGCGCATCGGTGAACGTGACTTGCCGACGGTGCACGGCACCTTCCGTCTGATCACCTTTGAGGATCGCATCGAAGGCGGTGTCCACATGGCCATGGTCATGGGCGATCTGCGCCGCGATGAGCCGACGCTGGTGCGCGTGCATGTGATCGATCCGTTGCGCGACCTGGTTGGCGCCGAATACAGCGGGCCGACCAACTGGACTTTGTGGGCCGCCTTGCAGCGTGTCGCCGCCGAAGGCCACGGCGTGGTGGTGGTGCTGGCCAATCACGAATCCTCCCAGGCGCTTCTGGAACGCGTGCCGCAATTGACCCAGCCGCCGCGGCAGTTCAGCCGTTCGCAGTCACGGATTTATTCGGAGGTGGGCACCGGCGCGCAGATTCTGCAGAACCTGGGTGTCGGCAAGCTGCGCCACCTGGGACCGCCGTTGAAGTATGCGGGCTTGACCGGGTATGACCTGGAGGTGGTGGAGAGCATTCCATTCACCGAATGATCCTCGGCTGAATGCAATCCCCTGTGGGAGCGGGCTTGCTCGCGAAAGCGGTATGTCTGACAGAGAGATGTCGACTGACACTCCCTCTTCGCGAGCAAGCCCGCTCCCACAGGGGGAATGCGTCGACACTGAAAAACCACTTTTGGCTGATAGCCGGTACGGCAAAGTGCTTGCACAAAGTTTGGAATACCATAATATGATATTCCATAGACCGAACAGTCAGCACTGACTCGACGGACCTACTGCTCCCGATAGGCGGGCACTCGAAGGCCCCGCTCATAAACACAACAATGAGGGCGTGAAAATGGTGTTGAACAAACGTGCGACCGCAGTACTTTTTGCGGGACTGCTGAGCGTCACCAGCCAGGCATTGCTGGCGGCTGAAAGCGTCAACTTCGTCAGTTGGGGCGGCAGCACCCAGGATGCGCAGAAGCAGGCCTGGGCCGATCCGTTCAGCAAGGCCAGCGGCATCACCGTTGTGCAGGATGGCCCGACCGACTACGGCAAGCTCAAGGCCATGGTCGAAAGCGGCAACGTGCAATGGGACGTGGTCGATGTCGAAGCCGACTTCGCCCTGCGCGCCGCCGCCGAAGGCTTGCTCGAACCCCTCGATTTCAAAGTCATTGATCGCGACAAGATCGACCCGCGCTTCGTCAGCGATCACGGCGTCGGCTCGTTCTTCTTCTCCTTCGTCCTCGGCTACAACGAAGGCAAACTCGGCGCCAACAAGCCTCAGGACTGGTCCGCGCTGTTCGACACCAAGACCTACCCCGGCAAACGCGCCCTCTACAAATGGCCAAGCCCTGGCGTCCTCGAACTGGCGCTGCTGGCCGACGGTGTAGCGGCGGACAAGCTCTACCCGCTGGACCTGGACCGCGCGTTCAAGAAACTCGACACCATCAAGAAAGACATCGTCTGGTGGGGCGGCGGCGCGCAGTCGCAGCAACTGCTGGCCTCCGGCGAAGCGAGCATGGGCCAGTTCTGGAACGGCCGGATTCATGCCCTGCAGGAAGACGGCGCCCCGGTCGGCGTAAGCTGGAAGCAGAACCTGGTCATGGCCGACATCCTGGTCATTCCCAAGGGTTCGAAAAACAAGGACGCGGCGATGAAGTTCCTGGCCAACGCCAGCAGCGCCAAGGGACAGGCCGACTTCTCCAACCTGACCGCCTACGCCCCGGTCAACGTCGACAGCGTGGCGCGCCTGGACTCGGCGCTGGCCCCGAACCTGCCGACGGCCTACGCAAAGGATCAGATCACTCTTGATTTCGCATACTGGGCCAAGAACGGTCCGGCCATTGCGACACGGTGGAACGAATGGCTGGTCAAATGAAAATGACGGCAACCGCGCCTCGACCTTCCACGGCCTCCGGGAGCGCCATCGGCGCTGCCGGTCCGGCAGTCGGCCAGCCCCTTGCAAAGCAACCCTCGCCGTCGCTGAAACAGCGTTGGCGTGGCGCCAGTAACCTGGTCCCCGCCCTGCTGTTTCTCGGCCTGTTCTTTCTCGCGCCGCTGATTGGCCTGCTGCTGCGCGGCGTGCTTGAGCCGGTGCCGGGCCTGGGCAACTACGAGCAACTGTTCGCCAACTCGGCCTATGCCCGGGTGTTGCTCAACACCTTCTCGGTGGCGGGCCTGGTCACGCTGTTCAGCCTGCTGCTGGGCTTCCCGCTGGCCTGGGCGATCACCCTGGTGCCGCGTGGCTGGGGGCGCTGGATCCTCAACATCGTGCTGTTGTCGATGTGGACCAGCCTGCTCGCCCGCACCTACTCCTGGCTGGTGTTGCTGCAAGCCTCCGGGGTGATCAACAAGGCGCTGATGGCGATGGGCATCATCGATCAACCGCTGGAGATGGTGCACAACCTCACCGGTGTGGTGATCGGCATGAGCTACATCATGATCCCGTTCATCGTGCTGCCGTTGCAGGCGACCATGCAGGCCATCGACCCGATGATCCTGCAGGCCGGTTCGATCTGCGGCGCCAGCCCCTGGACCAACTTCTTCCGGGTGTTCCTGCCGCTGTGCCGGCCGGGGCTGTTCTCCGGTGGCCTGATGGTGTTCGTGATGTCCCTCGGTTACTACGTGACCCCGGCGCTGCTGGGCGGTGCGCAGAACATGATGCTGCCCGAGTTCATCATTCAGCAGGTGCAGTCGTTCCTCAACTGGGGCCTGGCCAGCGCCGGCGCCGCGTTGCTGATCGTGATCACGCTGGTGCTGTTCTACTTCTACCTGAAGCTCCAGCCGGAATCCCCGGTTGGCGCCAGCAACGCGAGGTAAGCCGTCATGCTCCTGACCCCCAATGCCATGAGCCGCCGGATGCGCTTCGGCCTCTATGCCACCACCGGGCTGATCGGTCTGTTCCTGCTGCTGCCGATCGTGTTCATCGTGCTGCTGTCGTTCGGTTCGTCGCAATGGCTGGTGTTCCCGCCGCCGGGCTGGACGCTGAAATGGTACGGCCAGTTCTTCTCCAACGCCGACTGGATGAACGCGGCGATGGCGAGCCTCAAGGTCGCGGTGCTGACGACGTTCTTCGCCGTCGCGCTGGGCCTGCCGACCGCGTTCGCCCTGGTGCGCGGCCGCTTCCCCGGCCGCGAAATGCTCTACGGCCTGTTCACCCTGCCGATGATCGTGCCCCTGGTGATCATCGCCGTGGCGGTGTACGCGCTGTTCCTGAAACTGGGTTACACCGGGACCATGTTCGCCTTCGTGGTCAGCCATGTGATCGTGGCGTTGCCGTTCACCATCATCTCGATCATCAACTCGCTGAAGCTGTTCGATCAGTCGATCGAGGATGCGGCGGTGATCTGCGGCGCCTCGCGCCTGCAAGCGGTGTTCAAGGTGACCTTCCCGGCGATCCGCCCGGGCATGGTCGCCGGCGCCCTCTTCGCCTTCCTCGTCTCGTGGGATGAAGTGGTGCTGAGCGTGATGATGGCCAGCCCGACCCTGCAAACCCTTCCCGTGAAAATGTGGACCACCCTGCGCCAGGACCTGACGCCCGTGATCGCCGTCGCCTCGACGCTGCTGATCGGCCTCTCGGTCTTGGTCATGGTGATCGCCGCCGCTCTGCGCCGGCGCAACGAAATCAGCGCTTGAGCGCCAGGAGTACGACATGAGTGCAGTGATCAAAGATTCCGCGCAGCAAAATGACAAACCCCTGGTCAGCCTGCGTAACCTGAACAAGCACTACGGCGACTTTGCCGCCGTGGACAACATCTCGCTGGACATCAAGGACGGTGAATTCCTCACCTTCCTCGGCTCCAGCGGCTCGGGCAAAAGCACCACGCTGTCGATGCTCGCCGGCTTCGAAACGCCGAGCAGCGGCGAGATCCTGGTCAACGGCCAGTCGCTGGTCAACGTGCCGCCGCACAAGCGCGACATCGGCATGGTGTTCCAGCGCTACTCGCTGTTCCCGCACCTGTCGGTGCGCGACAACATCGCCTTCCCGCTGACCATCCGCAAACTGGCCACGGCCGAACGCGAGCGCCGGGTCGATGCAATGCTCAAGCTGGTGCAGCTTGAGCAATTCGCCCATCGCCGTCCTTCGCAACTGTCCGGTGGCCAGCAGCAACGCGTCGCCATCGCCCGCGCACTGGTTTACGAGCCACGCATCCTGTTGATGGACGAACCCCTCGGTGCGCTGGACAAGAAACTGCGCGAAGACTTGCAGGATGAACTGCGCCAGCTGCATCGACGCCTGGGCATCACCATTGTCTACGTGACCCACGATCAGGAAGAAGCCATGCGCCTGTCCCAGCGCATCGCGATTTTCAGCCACGGCAAGATCGTTGGCCTGGGCAGCGGTTACGACCTGTACCAGAACCCACCGAACGCTTTTGTCGCCTCGTTCCTGGGCAACTCCAACTTCCTCAAGCTCAAGGCCCAGGGCAATGCGGTGGCGACCTTCGAGGGGCAACCGCTGTCGATCCGTCTCACCGCCAGTCTGCAAACCGATCAGGACGTGCTGCTGATGGTACGCCCGGAAAAAGCCCTGGCCCTGAGCAATGAACAAGCCCTGGCCGAACCGCTGGCCGCCGGCTGGAACGAAGTCTCGGCCAAGGTCGTGGAAGTGCTGTTCCTCGGCGAAAGCCAGACCTGCAGCGTGATCACTGCCGGCGGCACCTCGATGACGGTCAAGGCACTGTCCGCCGCCGGCATGCCGCTCAAGGCCGGCGACCCGGTGCGGGTGCGCTGGGCCACCGCCGACGCCTGCGTCTACACCGAATGGGCCGAAAGCGACCTGAACAAGGCTGCCGGCGCTCACTGATCCATTGGCCTGCGCGCGCGGGCCACTATAATGAGTCACCCTCGGGCCACCACAACGTCGGGTTGTGGTGGCCTTTTTTCTGTCGCCTGTAAGATAAATTGGACAACGGATTCCTAAAATCCCGGTTTAATGCTAAATAGTGCTCAGTATTTTTAACACCCGACCCTGTCGTGCCACACAGTGCAACGAGAATAACGATATGAAAGTCCATTTCGAGAAAAGTGAAGTGTTTGGGACCCTCCACCTGCAAGCGGCGGTGGCAGCATGATCGAAGTTACCGAAGTTTCCATTGCCGAGCTGCGCGCCGCGCTCGAATCCGGCCAGACCACCTCGGTTGAACTGGTCCAGGCTTATCTCGCGCGGATCGACGCCTATGACGGTCCCGAGACGCCCACGGCACTGAACGCGGTGGTGGTACGCAACCCCGAGGCCCTCGCTGAAGCGCAGGCCGCCGACGCCCGTCGCGCCAAGGGCCAGACGCTGGGTCCGCTGGACGGCATCCCTTACACCGCCAAGGACAGTTATCTGGTCAAGGGCCTCACCGCCGCTTCCGGCAGCCCGGCCTTCAAGGACCTGGTCGCCTATCGCGATGCGTTCACCATCGAACGCCTGCGTGCCGCCGGGGCTATCTGCCTGGGCAAGACCAACATGCCGCCGATGGCCAACGGCGGGATGCAGCGCGGCGTCTACGGCCGTGCCGAGAGCCCGTACAACGCCGGCTACCTCACCGCCCCTTTCGCCTCCGGTTCGTCGAACGGTGCCGGCACGGCCACTGCAGCCAGTTTCGCGGCTTTCGGCCTGGCGGAAGAAACCTGGTCGAGTGGTCGCGGCCCGGCCTCGAACAACGGTTTGTGCGCCTACACCCCGTCGCGCGGCGTGATCTCGGTACGCGGCAACTGGCCGCTGACCCCGACCATGGACGTGGTCGTGCCGTTTGCCCGGACCATGGCCGACCTGCTCGAAGTGCTCGATGTGGTGGTGGCCGATGACGCGGATACCCGCGGTGACCTGTGGCGCTTGCAGCCTTGGGTGCCCATTCCGAAATCGTCCGAGGTACGCCCGCAATCCTATGCCGCACTGGCGGCGAACAGCGAAGCGCTCAAGGGCAAGAAGTTCGGCATTCCGCGCATGTACATCAACGCCGACCCTGAAGCCGGCACCTCCGAAGCACCGGGCATCGGTGGCCCGACCGGCCAGCGCATCATTACCCGTCCTTCGGTGATCGGTCTGTGGGAACAGGCGCGCAAGGCCCTCGAAGACGCCGGTGCGCAAGTGATCGACGTGGACTTCCCGCTGGTCTCCAATTGCGAAGGCGATCGCCCTGGCGCGCCGACCGTGTTCAATCGCGGCATCGTCTCCAAGGAATTCCTGCACCATGAACTGTGGGACCTGACCGCCTGGGCGTTCGATGACTTCCTGCAGGCCAACGGCGATCCGAAATTGAATCGCCTGGTCGATGTCGACGGCCCGCAGATCTTCCCTCACGACCCGGGCACCCTGCCCAACCGCGAGGGCGACCTGGTCGCCGGCATGGACGAATACGTGCGCATGGCCGAGCGCGGCATCACACCGTGGGACCAGATCAGCACAGTGCCCGATGGCCTGCGCGGACTGGAAAAGACCCGCAAGCTCGATCTGGAAGACTGGATGGATCGCCTGGGCCTTGACGCGGTGCTGTTCCCGACGGTCGCCGATGTAGCGCCGGCGAATGCCGATGTCGATCCGCAGTCGGCGGATATCGCCTGGAGCAACGGTATATGGGTCGCCAACGGCAACCTCGCCATCCGTCACCTCGGCGTGCCAACGGTCACCGTGCCAATGGGCGTGATGCCGGACATCGGCATGCCGGTCGGCCTGACGTTTGCCGGGCGCGCCTATGACGACTCGTCGTTGCTGCACCTGGCATCGGCGTTCGAGTCGACCGGGAACAAACGCATGATCCCGCCGCGCACCCCGCCATTGGCGGCTGACAAGCGCTGATGCGGGCGCTGGCCTGCCAGCGATGGTCGTTAACGATAACGCGTGTGAGCTGGATAAACGCGGTCCTTTGTAGGAGCTGGCCTGCCAGCGATGGTCGTTAACGATAACGCGGGTGAGCTGGATAAACGCGGCGCACTTGAGTCCATCGCCAGCAGGCTGGCTCCTACAGGTTCCCCGGGTTTTCAGGGATCGACCTGAGCCATCAGTTCCGGAATCGATTCCGGCCGATTGGCAAAACGCTGCGCCAGCACCGCACAGACCATCAGTTGAATCTGGTGGAACAGCATCAACGGCAGGATCAACACGCCAATGGTGCTACCGGCAAACAACACCTGCGCCATCGGCACACCCGTCGCCAGGCTTTTCTTCGAGCCGCAGAAAAGAATGGTGATGCGGTCTTCCTGATTGAAGCCGAACGCCTTGCCCAGTACGGTCGAGGCCACCAACACCAGCGCCAGGACCACGCAGCACACCACCACCAGCCCGACCAGGTCCAGCAACGGAATCTGGTGCCAGAGGCCTTCGATCACCGCCTCGCTGAACGCGCCGTAGACGACGAGCAAAATCGAACCCTGATCGACGAACTTCAGCCAACTCTTGTTGCGCCCCACCCAGTTGCCGATCCAGCGCCGCGCGATCTGCCCGGCAATGAACGGCAGCAGTAACTGCACGCTGATCTTGAGGATGGCGTCGAGGGTCGAGCTGCCTTCGCCATGCACATTGAGCAGCAGGGTCACCAGCAAGGGCGTGAGGAAAATCCCGAACAGGCTGGACGCCGCCGCGCTGCAAATCGCCGCCGGGATGTTGCCCCGCGCCAGCGAAGTAAAGGCAATCGCCGACTGCACCGTGGCGGGCAGCGCACACAGGTAGAGCATGCCCATGTACAGGTCGTTGCCGATCAGCGGTGACAGCAGCGGCTTGAGCGCCAGGCCGAGCAGCGGGAACAGCACGAAGGTCAGGCTGAACACCAGCAAATGCAGGCGCCAGTGCCCGGCACCGGCAATGATCGACTCGCGGGACAGCTTGGCGCCGTGCAGGAAAAACAGCAGCGCAATGGCGATGTTGGTCAGCCAGCCAAAACCGACCGCGACCTGGCCGCTGGCAGGCAGCAGGCTGGCGAGCGCGACCACGCCGATCAGGGTCAGGGTGAAGTTGTCGGGTAACAAACGGGGGCGCGTCATGGGTTGATCATCCGGGGGTTGCCAGTACATGAAAGCGACTCTAACGTGACTGGATATTACCGACTAACGCCGATGAGCCCACCGATGCCGCCTAAAGGACATGACAAAAGTATCCGGCGCAGTATTCCCGGGCTTTCCAGCCTGCCCAGGCCGCTCTACGGCCGTACCGAATCGCTGCCCAATCGCGCCCTGACCCGGCGCCACAGCCACCCGTGGGTGCAGTTGTCCTATGCGATTGCGGGCGTGCTCGAAATCCAGACCGGCGTCGGGCGCTTCGTCGCTCCGCCGGAGCGTGCGGTGTGGATTCCGGCGGGCATGCCGCACCGGGTGTTCAGTTCGCCGCGCACGGAAATGCGCAGCCTGTACATCGATTGCAGCGTCTCGACCTGGGCGCCGCCGGGCTGTCATGTGTTGGCGGTCAGCGATCTGTTGCGCGAGTTGATCCGTGCCTTCAGTCAGATTCCGGTGGAATACGATCAGGACGGTGCGCACGGCCGCTTGGCTCAGGTGATTCTCGATCAGTTGGCTGAGGCCCCGCAGATCGACCTGATGCTGCCCCTGCCCCAGGACAGCCGATTGCGGCAAATCGCGCAAAGCCTGGAGTCGCACCCCGAGCAACAAACCACCCTCAGTCACTGGAGCGAGCAATTCGGCGTCACCGAGAAAACCCTCAGTCGCCTGTTCCTGCGCGACACCGGCCTGACCTTTCGCGCCTGGCGTCAGCGTTTGCGCCTGCTCGGCGCCCTGACACCCCTGGAACAGGGCGAGCGCGTGACCGACGTGGCGCTGGCTTGTGGCTACGACTCGACGTCGGCGTTTATCGCGGCGTTTCGTCAGCAGTTTGGTGAAACACCGGGGGAGTTCTTCCGCTAGGCCTGCACCGTACAACCTGTGGGAGCGGGCATGGGATTTGTGCTCGACATCAATCAAATGTGGGAGCGGGCTTGCTCGCGAATGCGGAGTGTCAGTCAACACATTCTTGACTGACACTCCGCATTCGCGAGCAAGCCCGCTCCCACAATGGATGTTCGCCGCCCGCAGGATTTGTGTTCGACTCTCGGTGTTACTGATCGGACTTGATGCTGGTCCACACCCGCGTGCGCACCCGCTCGAGCTTTTGCGGCAATGGCTGCACGACGTACAGCGTCTTCAATGCCTCGCTGGTCGGTGTCAGGTTCGGGTTGCCGGTGATGTCCTTGTTGATCAGCGCCAGCGAGTCCTTGTTGGCATTCGGATAACCGAGGAAGTCGCTGATGGGTGCGATGACTTTCGGGTCCAGCAGGTTGTTGAGGAATTCGTGGGCCTCGGCGACGTTCTTCGCGCTTTTCGGGATGGCGAAGGTGTCGAACCAGATCGGCGCGCCCTCTTTGGGCAGGCGCCAGTCGACGACCACACCGTTACCCGCCTCTTTGGCGCGGTTGCCGAACTGATAGAAGCTGCCGGAGTAACCGATGGCCACGCAGATATCGCCGTTGGCAATGTCGGTCATGTACTTGGCGGAGTTGAAGTAGGTGACGTAAGGACGGACCTTGAGCATCAGCGCCTTGGCTTTTTCGTAGTCATCCGGGTTCTGGCTGTTCGGGTCCAGCCCCAGGTAATGCAGGGCCAGCGGCAGGATCTCCGACGGCGAGTCGAGCATCGCGACGCCACAGGCCTTGAGCTTCTCCATATTCTCGGGCTTGAACACCAGGTCCCAGCTGTCCACCGGCGCATTCTCGCCCAGCGCCGCCTTGACCTTGGCCGGGTTGAATCCGATCAGCACGGTGCCGTACATGTAGGGCACGCCGTACTGGTTGCCCGGGTCGTTCTTGTCCAGCAGCTTGAGCAACGCCGGGTCCTGGTGCGACCAGTTCGGCAGCTTGGACTTGTCGAGTTTCTGGAACACGCCCGCCTTGATCTGGGTTTCGATGAACTGGTTCGAGGGCACCACCAGGTCATAGCCCGAGTTGCCGGTGAGCAGCTTGGCTTCCAGGGACTCGTTGGTGTCGAAGGTGTCCCAGGTCACCTTGATCCCGGTGTCCCTGGCAAAATCCTTGGGTACGGACGGCAGGATGTAGTCCGCCCAGTTGTACACCCGCAATTCGTGCTGTTCGGCGTGCACCGCGCTGGCCAGCAGCGACAGTCCGCAAACGGTGGCGCCCAGTATGCGTTTCATTGAGTCCATGGAGCATTTCCCCAAGTGTGGCGTGAGTTCGATGGTTTTTATGTTCTGTACACGGCAGCGGCCTTGAAAATTGCCAAGGGCAAGGAAGTGGAGTTTCTGGTTGTGATTCTTGCCGAGGGCGTGGCCGGTTCACAGCGTGAGTCAGGCCAAAAGGAGATCGAAACGGCCAAAATACCTGTCCGCATTGATCAGCGGCGCGACAGTGCGGCGGCCAGCCCACGAATCGATTTTTGTGGGAGCGGGCTTGCTCGCGAAGAGGCCGGCAGATCCAACAGAGGTGTCGACTGACCCACCGCCTTCGCGAGCAAGCCCGCTCCCACAGTTTTGATCTTCAGTGAATGCCAATCCCATGGACGGCCACAATACTTGTGGGAGCGGGCTTGCTCGCGAAAGCGGTGTATCAGACACATTGATGTCGACTGGCACACCGTCTTCGCGAGCAAGTCGGATCGCCGCACCGCCGCTCCCACAGGGATTGTGGTGTGATTACAGCAGCGACAAGGTGTAGTTGATGATGAACCGGCTCTGGTCCACATTGCGACCGGCGTCGGTGTTCGATTTGGCATTGCGCAGTGTGAACCCCACCCCTTTGAACGTGCCCGACTGCAACACGTAGTCCAGGGTCATGTCGCGCTCCCATTCGGACTGATCGCTGGCGTTTTGCGCCTTGATGTCCGTGCCCTTCAGATACGCGATCGAGGCTTTCAGGCCCGGCACGCCCATGGGCGCGAAGTCGTAGGTGTATTGCCCGAAGTTCGTCTGCTCTCCGGCGCGGGCAAAGTTCTGGATCATCTTGTCGGTGGGCAGGTAGACACTGCCGCCGCCCGCCCCTTTGTCCACCAGGCTGCCCTGGTTGGGCTGGACGAAGTTGCTGCCGTCGCCCACCCGTTGATGACCCACCGACACCGCATGCCCGCCATGGGTGTAGGTGAGCATCGCCACCCAGGTGCTGTTGTCGATTTCACCGTCGTTGTCGTCGGTGTACCCGGATACCCGATAACCTTGCGCACGGCCGGAGGCTGTGCTGTTGGCACCGCTGGACGTGGTGCGGAAGTAGCGCAGGTCGGTGGTCAGTGAGCTGGCGCTGTCGATAGACAGAATGTGCGTCAGGCCGAGAAAGCTCTGGTTGTAGAAGTCTTCCAGCTGCGCGAAGTAATACTGCGTCTTGAGGCTTTTGCTGAGGTTGTAGTCAGCGCCGGCGTAGTAGAACTTGTTGCTGTCCTGGGTACTGCCGGCGACCGACAGCCCTGTACGGTCGGTCGAGGCACGCCCGACCGCGTGCTCGAGCACACCGCTGGTCAGGGTCAGGCCATCGATGTCGTTCGAGGTGACCTGCGCACCGGTAAACGATTGCGGCAACACACGCGCATCGTTGGCCAGCAGGATCGGCAACTTCGGCAGCAAGGTGCCATAGCGAAATTCAGTCCTGGCCAGGCGCATCTTCGCCGTGGGGCCGAAGCTGCTCCAGGTGTCGGCCGCGCCGTCGCCGTCGGAAGGAATCATGCCGCTACCGACGTGGCGCCCCGCTCCGCTGTCCAGCGTGATGCCGAGCAACGCCTGGGCATCGAGCCCGAACCCTAGCGTGCCCCGGGTAAATCCGGACTCATAGCGCAACACGAAGCCCTGGGCCGACTCTTCGGTTTTCGAAGGCTCCGCTGCGCCATCGCGATTGTCGCTGTTGAAGTACAACGTGCGCATCGACAGGCTGGCCTTGCTGTCTTCAAGAAAACCATGGGCGGCGGAATCGGCCGCCTGTGCACACAGCGAACCGGTGGCCAACAGGACTGCGGTGGGAATCGCGCGTTTGAACATAGGGTGCTCCTGGGTGTTTCTTATCGTTTTTGAAGGTTTCACCGCCAGGCAGGACCCGATTGCCGCCCACGCAACAGCGCTCAACACGAACACGACAACAGGCGCGCTCTATGAGTGATGCGAATTGTTCGAGGTGAGGGTTGACTGACTGGCTTGTGAAACTCTTAAAACATTTCGGCAGGCTATTATCAAACGCGGTGAAAGTAGTTTTCGTGGAGGGATAAGCCTTGTCGTGCAGGGGTATGGACGATCACTGTTTTTGCATATCGGTGCAGCGGATTTTCATCCTGCCGACCTCGTCGGCAGTGGGTTGAATCCACAGCCGAAAGCAGACGTTCCCAGGCACCTGCGAAGTTATGGCGACTTGGTCTACGTCCGTGGGAAATCAGTGCTCGCCATTGATCTTTCGTGAACGTACTTCTCAAATTGTTCGGCTGGCAGTGGCGCAGAAAACAGGAAGCCCTGATAGGTCTGGCAGCCATGCTTGACCAGAAAGGTGCGCTGAGCTTCTGTCTCCACACCTTCTGCAATCACCGAAAGCCCCAATATCTGGCTCAGGCTCACAATCGCGCAGGCGATGGCGGCGTCGTTGGAATCAACCAGCACATCCCTGATGAAGGACTGGTCGATCTTGAGTTGATCCAGCGGAAGGCTCTTGAGGTATGACAGTGACGAGTAGCCGGTTCCGAAATCATCCAGCGAAAGGCCTATGCCGATCTCTTTCAACTCGATCATTTTGGCAACAGTACCTTCAATATCCTCTATCAGCAGGCCTTCGGTCAGTTCCAGTTTCAATTTCTTCGGATCGGCCCCCGTGCGTCTCAGTACTTGCAGTACCTCCTCGACGAAGTCCGGATGGTGAAACTGGCGGGCGCTGACATTCACAGCCATACCCAGTCGGGCGGTTTCCGAATGCTTTGCCCAGGCAACCAGTTGAGCGCAGGCTGCCTGCAGCGCCCAACGGCCTAGCGGCAGAATCAACCCCGTTTCCTCTGCCAATGGAATGAACTCGCCTGGAAACACGACTCCGCGCTCAGGATTCTGCCATCTCATCAGTGCCTCTGCGCCAATGATACGGCCCTCACTATTGACCTGCGGCTGGTAATGAAGAAGGAACTCGTTGTTCTGTAAGCCTTGGCGCAAGTCTACTTCCAGTCTGGCGCGTGCCGTGGCAACCGCCTGCATTTCCGGATCGAAGAAGCGCATGGTATTGCGCCCCGCCGCCTTGGCTCGATACATCGCCAGGTCAGCGCGCTTCATAATATCGTCCACTGTGCTCAACTGCCCCTGGAACAGCGCAATGCCGAGGCTCGGGGTGCTGTGGTGCTCATAGCCATCCAACTGGTAGGAAATGTTCAGAGCGTTGAGAATCTTTTCGCCAACAGCCTTGGCCTGGATAGCGGCTTCTCGAGGGTTCTCATTAAGGCCATCCATCAGGACGACGAATTCGTCTCCGCCCAGGCGAGCCACGGTGTCGCTCTCGCGTATGCAGCCGCAAAGGCGCAGAGCAACTTGCTGCAGCAACATGTCGCCTCTGTCATGCCCCAACGTGTCGTTCAGTGCCTTGAAGTTATCCAGGTCAATGAGAATTATCCCGCTCGTATGCAGGCTACGGGAGCTGCCCGCCAGCAGATGCTGTAACCGGTCCAACATGAGCCGCCTGTTGGCCAGCCCGGTCAACTGATCGTAGAAAGCCAAACGCTGGACCTCTTGCTCAGCGGTCTTACGGTGGGTGATGTCAGTATTGATCGACAGAACGGATTGCGGCTGGCCATCATCGTCTCGCACCAGGGTTCGATGACTTTCGAGCGTGATGGTGCGGCCATCCCGGCGTCTAAGTGTAACTTCGTCCGCCCAGTCACCCGTTTCTATCAGGCTGTTAGTGGCCGCATTGAAAGCGGCGCTACCCTGGTAGATCAACTCCTGTGCCGATTTGCCGAGTGCCTCTTCCTTTGTCAGACCGTAGAGACGCTCGGCACTTTTGTTCCAGTACAGGATGCGGTTATCCATCCCGTGAACGACAATCGCGTCCTGGGCCTTGTCCAGCAGCGATGCTTGCTGGCGGGCCTGCATCTCGCTTTCGCGCAGCACTGCCAGATAACCTTCCCTTTCCGCGGCTTGCGACTCCATTTCGCGCCTGATCTTGCCCCCATAGATAACGGCCGCACTGACCATCAACAGCACGAACACCATGATCGCGTATTCGACCCGGCGCAGTTCCTCGACCGACTCAAGCTCCTCCTCCAGGAGCTTGCTTTGAATCAGGCCAACGCGATCGCGCACGGTACTGAGTGAGGCGAGCAACAGGGCATACTTCCTGTCCATCGTTGCCATGCGTTTGCCGGCATTATCCGACTGCCCCTCCCTGAAGTAGGAAAAGATCAGCAAGGCCTCGTTCACCATTTCGACCATCGCGGCATCTACTGCACCCACCTCATCCTTCAATGCAAGGGTAAAGGCTTGTATATCTGCACTGTGTTCAGCCTCATGGGCGATCCGTTCTTCCAACTGCTTTTTGGCCATTGCCAAATGCTCGTTGAAGGCGCGCAAGGCTTCATTCATGTTCCGCGATTCGGCTTCAACATGATGTGTATCGAACACATTATTGCCCGGCGCATTGACTGTGGAAGCCAGGCTGCCCAGCGTTGAATAGCTCGACAGCTGTTGGACCCACGATTGGTTTGCCTTGATGGAGCGGTGATAGGTATCGACGATCAGGTGATTCAATAGCACGCTCAGCACAACAACCAGCACGTCGAATCCCGCAAGAAAAAAGTACATGCGGTGCCATTTGGTCGAGCGCGGCTTGTTTGAACGGCTGGGAATGGCGTGCTGTGCGGCGCTTTTACTCCCGAAAAAATCCATTTCACAATCTCCAAACATAATCCTTCTAAATTGACCAATAGAAGCGGTATTCGGAAACCAGAAGCTATGCGTCTCAAGTGCTACGCCAACCAAGTATTCGACACTAAGCAATGCATTTGGCGATGCTGAATTTCATGGTGAAATTTTTTACTCTCCGAAGCGCCCAGCCGCACCGTAGCGAAAGTCGATTCGATCCTGAGTGATCCCGACGGGTCATTTCCAAGCAGCCTGCCGGACTGCCTGATCAGTTTCGACAGCAATTCAAGCATAGCCACTAATTTGCAATTATTCTGTTCGCCGACTGCTCCAGGTCGGTAGCAGCCCTTGACGCCGCGCATATGCAACGACTCTCCCCAGCAAGGCAGATAATGTCGGCAGTTGACCGTCATAGACTAATCTTCACCTTTGACGAACGCTAAAATGAAGGGTTGCCATGGGATGAGGCAGATTGGCAGTCACTCACTCGTTCCACGCGTAAAAAACACGTGAAAAAGTTAGATCAGATAAGTGACTGATTTATGGAAGATAAAACAGATATAACGGTTAACAAGGCGCCGCAACTTCTGAACGATCAAATCGAGCTGTACGGCGCCAGCACTGGCAACAGTCTGCGGGCCGCGATCGCCCTGGAAGAAGCCGGCGTCGCCTACACGGCACGCAAGCTCGACCTGTATGCACAGGAGCACCGCGGGCCGGACTACCTGGCGCTTAACCCGGCCGGGAAAGTGCCGACCCTGATCGATCACGGGACGACGCCGACGCTGGTCATCAACCAGTCCAACGCCATCATCCAGTACGCCGACTCCATTGCCCCCGGAAAGCTGGCACCGGCGCAGCCGGGACCTGTGCGCACCCGGGTGATCGACCGCTATTTCTTTTTCGTGACCGATGTCATCGCCCCCAGCCATGCCGCGTTTTTCCTGCACCAGGCAGGCCAGGACAAAGCGGCGGCGATCATCGATCTGCGGGTGATCGAACAACTGACCTACTCGGAAAGTTTTTTGACCGGGGAATTCATGGCCGGCGAACAGTTTTCCATGGCCGACATTTCGGCGTTCACCATTGCCATGGCATTCCGTGACCGGCTGGACTGGAAGCTGCTTCCACAGCTATCGCGCTGGTTCGACACGGTCGAAGCCAAGCCGGCGGTACAACGCGGCCTGAATGTGTTCAAGCATTCCTGAGCGATCAGCGAACACAAAAATGCCCGACATGCCGCCGGGCATTTTCAATCGAACACCAAACGATTTGCCTCAGTCGGTGTAGCCGAACCTCACCGCACGGCTTTCCTGCGCCTGGCTGCGCGTAGCGAGGCAGTAATACAACGGACATGTCACCACCAGCCCCACCAGCCACGACAGGTCCGCGCCGTCCACCAGATTGGCGTACGGCCCGACATACAGTGAAGTGTTGGCGAATGGCAGCTGCACGATGATGCCGATGAAGTAAGCAATGATCGCGTGCAGGTTGAAGCGCCCGTAGATGCCGCCGTCCGCGCGGAAGATCGAGGCGATGTCGTAGCGGCGACGCTTGATCAGGTAGAAGTCGATCAGGTTGATCGACGCCCAGGGCACCAGCACCAGCAACAGCGCCAGAATCAGGCCGATGAACTGCGAAATGAAGTTCGCCGAGGCCCCCAGCGCCACCACGCAGCAACCCGCCAGGACGATGCCCGACAACACCACGCGGACCTTGATGCTCGGCGTCCACTGGCTGGCGAAGGTCTGGATCGAGGTGATGATCGACAGCACTGCGCCATACAGATTCAGGGCGTTGTGGCTGATGATGTTGAGCAGGAACAGCACCATCAGGATCGGCCCCAGCCAACCGGTGGACTGCTTGACCGCCGCCATCGCCTCGGTGCCTTCAGGCGTCGCCAGGACCGCCACGGCACCGAAGGTGAACGACAGGATCGTGCCCAGGGTCGCCCCCAGGTAAGTGGCGAAGAACGGCCGGGTGATGCCGATGTCCGCCGGCAGGTAGCGCGAGTAGTCCGACACATACGGCGAGAAACTGATCTGCCAGATGATGCCCAGCGAGACCGTGGCCAGCCAGCCCGACAGGTTGAACCCGCCGCGAGTGAAAAAGTCCGCCGGCAGGTCATGGGCGAAGATGTAGAGGAAACCGGCGAGCAACGCGCTGCCCATGACCCAGGTACCGATGCGGTTGAGGGTGTGGATGAAGCGATAACCGATCACCCCGATGGCCGTGGCGCTGAGGGCGCCGATCAGAATGCTCGCCGGTACCGGAACCGACGGCACAATGCCGACAATCGATTTGCCTGCCAGCACGATGTTGGAGATGAAGAAACCGATGTAGATCAAGGCGGCGAAGAACACGATCAGCAGCGCGCCGTAGCGGCCGAACTGACCACGACTCTGGACCATCTGCGGAATGCCCATGCACGGCCCCTGGGCCGACGCCAGCGCAATCACCACACCGCCGACCATGTGTCCGAGGGCAATCGCCAGCAGGCCCCAGAACAGATTGAGGTGAAACACCTGGACCACCATCGCGCCGGTGACGATGGGCAGTGGCGCGATGTTGGTGCTGAACCACAGGGTGAAAAGATCGCGGGCCTTCCCATGGCGCTCTGCGAGTGGAACGTAGTCGACCGTATGGTTCTCGATTAACGGATCTTGCCGGGACATCTGGGACATGTGCATGAACTCGAGTTTGTCTGTTCTTATCTTTGTATGAAGCCAAACCGGGGGGACTCTCTGGTCGCCCCTCAGATGCGGACCATATTATGGTATTCCAAGCTTTAAACAAGACTGATCCGGTCTTTGAACAAGCCTCTGAGCCGGTATCCTGCCCGATTCAAGCCCACACTGCCTAGCCGATGCCCCCGTAATCATTGGGTTTGCGACGAAAGCCGTACGTTTATCGGTTCACTCAAAAAGACCTTGCAATCGATGTATTACGGTATACCATCAGACCTACAAACACATAAAAACGCGTCACACCACCCGAGGACCGTCCAATGATCGATGCCGCCATCTACAAACAAGTCATGGGCTCGTTCCCGTCCGGAGTGACCGTGATCACTACGCTCGATGAAGATGGGCAAATCGTCGGCCTGACCGCCAGCGCCTTCAGCTCGCTGTCGATGGACCCGGCCCTGGTGCTGTTCTGCCCCAACTACAGCTCCGACTCCTACCCGGTCCTGATCAGGAACAAACGTTTTGCGATCCACGTGCTGTCCGGCGGCCAGCAAAGCGAAGCCTATGCCTTCGCGCGCAAAGGCAAGGACAAGGCCCAGGGGATCGAGTGGACGCTCAGCGAGTTGGGCAACCCGATCCTGGCCAACGCCACGGCGGTCATCGAATGCGAGTTGTGGCGCGAATATGAAGGCGGCGACCACGCCATCATGGTCGGCGCGGTGAAGAACCTGATCGTGCCCCAGCAGAGCAGCGGGCCACTGGTGTATTGCCACGGCAAGATGGGCGCCCTGCCTGTTCTGGCCTGATCCCTCTGATATCACCGCATCCCCCTGTGGGAGCGGGCTTGCTCGCGAAGACGGAGTGTCAGTCAACACATATGCCGCCTGGAAGTTCGCTTTCGCGAGCAAGCCCGCTCCCACACTGGTTAGCGTTAGCCGCGAAGAGAAGTCATTTGCGGAAATTATGTATTATGGTATACCAATAACCATCAGGCCCGCAGTCGACAGGCCAACAACAAAAGATCCGAGGTAAGTGTCATGAAGTTTTCCCTGTTCGTACACATGGAACGTTGGGACGAAAGCGTCAGCCACCGCCAGTTGTTCGAAGACCTGACCGAACTGACGCTGATGGCCGAAGCCGGTGGTTTCAGCACCGTGTGGATCGGCGAACACCACTCCATGGAGTACACCATTTCGCCGAGCCCGATGCCGTTGCTGGCTTATCTGGCGGGCAAGACCACCACCATTCACCTCGGTGCCGGCACCATCATCGCGCCGTTCTGGCATCCGCTGCGGGTGGCCGGTGAATGCGCGTTGCTCGACGTGATCAGCAACGGGCGCATGGAAGTCGGCCTGGCCCGTGGCGCCTACCAGATCGAGTTCGACCGCATGGCCGGCGGCATGCCAGCCTCCTCCGGCGGCCAGGCGTTGCGGGAAATGGTTCCGGTGGTGCGGGCCTTGTGGAACGGCGACTACGCCCACGACGGCGACATCTGGAAATTCCCCACTTCCACCAGCGTGCCCAAGCCGATCCAGCAGCCGAACCCGCCGATGTGGATCGCCGCCCGCGACCCAGACTCGCACAACTTCGCGGTGGCCAACGGCTGCAACGTCATGGTCACGCCGCTGATGAAAGGCGACGAAGAAGTCCTCGACCTGAAGAACAAATTCCAGGCCGCCCTGGACAACAATCCTGGCGTGCCGCGTCCGCAACTGATGGTGCTGCGTCACACCCACGTGCACACCGCTGACGATCCAGAAGGCTGGAAAGTCGGGGCCAAGGCGATATCCAAGTTCTATCGCACCTTTGATGCCTGGTTCGGCAACAAGACCACCCCGGTCAACGGCTTCCTCGCGCCGAGCCCGGAAGAGAAATTCGCCGGTCGCCCCGAGTTCGAACTCGAGAGCCTGCACAAGACCGCCATGATCGGCACCCCGGAAGAAATCATTCCGCGCATCAAGTACTACCAGGAACTGGGCGTGGACGAATTCAGTTTCTGGTGCGATAACAGCCTGCCCCACGCGGAGAAGAAAAAATCCCTGGAGCTGTTTATCAAGCATGTGGTGCCAGCGTTCCGCTGATTGCGCCGCCCTGCGACATCAACTGTAGGAGCGAGCTTGCTCGCGATGGACGCCAACGATAACGCGGGCCATCTGAATGAACGCGTTGTCCAGAGTTTTTCGCAAGCGAGCTCGCTCCTACAGGGGGGTCGATTTCCATGTTCACTGATCGTCTCCCATCACTCGCCCTCCCCTCCGGCGCCGCGCGGGCTTATCTACGCGGTGAATGGACCGCCTCGCACCTGCATTTCAAGCGTCTGCGCGCCAGCGTTTCGGCCAAGCAGAACGGCTTCTGGCAAATAGTTCACTGAGCCCACCCGAACAGCCAATCACGCACCCCGCGTCTCGCCATGGCCTGGCGCGTGCGGTGTCTTGTATTCGCCTTTGATCAGGTTTGCCTAATGAACAATAACAACGCGCTGTTGATCATCGACATGCAGCAGGAGGATGGCTTCGTCCTGGAGAACCTCGACAGGGTGGTCGCCCATGCCGCCGCCCTGCTCGATACCGCCCGCCATCAGCGGATGCCTGTCATCTATACCCGCCACATCAATCAGGCCGACGGCAGTGACCTGCCCCACGGTGAACCCCTGGCCGCCGACGGTGGCCCCGGCGGTTACCGCGCCGGCACCCGGCAAGTGGAAATCATCGAGTCGCTGACGCCGCAGCCAGGTGAATGGATCATCGACAAGGGCCGGTACAGTGCCTTTCACCGCACCGACCTCGACACCCGACTCAAGGCAATGGAGGTCGACACACTGATCGTCTGCGGCGTGTTGACCGACGTCTGCGTGCTGACCAGCGTGTTCGATGCCTTTGCCTTGGGCTATCGCGTACGCCTGGTCAACGATGCCTGCACCACGACCACCGAGGCCGGGCATTATTCGGCCCTGTTGATCATGGCCAACTGGGTCTACTCGCTGGAAATCCTCACCACGACCGAATGCCTGCGCGCCCTGGAACAGCGCGACTACCTGAGCCTGATCCCCGAGCGTCCGGACCTGTTTGCCCACCAGCCCCATGAGCTGCAAAGCACCATCGCCCGTCTGCAATCCCGTCTCGTCCGGACTCAGGAGTGATCGCCATGCAAGTCGAAAAAAGAAGCATCGATTTCATCCCCGAGACCGAACGCCACGGCAAGCCGGGTTCGCTGTTCTATATCTGGTTCGGCGCCAACATGAACATCACCACCATCGCCTCCGGCGTGCTGCCGGTGGTGATGGGGCTCAACCTGTTCTGGAGTGCGCTGGCGATCATCGTCGGCTCGTTGCTGGGGGCGATTTTCATGGCCTCCCACTCGGCCCAGGGACCGAAGCTGGGCATTCCGCAAATGATCCAGAGCCGGGCACAATTCGGCGTATTGGGGGCGGTGTTTCCGCTGCTGTTCGTGATGCTGATTTACCTGGGTTTCTTCGTCAGCAACACCCTGCTCGCGGCCCAGGCGCTGGAGTCCGTCAGCCCGCTGCCGATGTCCGGCAACATCTACCTGATCGGCGCGTTGTGCTTCGTCGTCGCCCTCTATGGCTATCGGTTGATTCACCGCTTGCAGAAGCTGCTGTCGATTCTGTCGCTGGTGGTGTTCGTGGCCGCCACGGTACTCGCCTTGCAGTTGCCGATCCCGGCCGAACAATGGCTGCCGACCGGTTTCTCGTTGTCGAAGTTCCTGGTGGCGGTGAGCATCGCCGTAACCTGGCAACTGTCCTACGCGCCTTACGTCGCCGACTACTCGCGCTACCTGCCGAGCAATACGCCGACCGCCCAGGTGTTCTGGTACAGCTACGCCGGCACAGTCAGCGGTGGTGCGTGGATGATGATTCTCGGGGCGATCCTGAGCGTCGGCATCGGCGACTTTTCCAGCAACGTCGGCGGGCATGTCGCCGGTTTGTTCGGCACTGGCGCGGTGCTGCTGTTCGCCTTCATCGTCTATGGCCAGGTGTCGATCAACGTGTTCAACCTGTACGGCGCGTTCATGTCGACCATCACCGTGATCGAACCGTTTGCCCGACTCAAGGTGACGCCGCGGGTGCGCGGTGTGTTCATGCTGCTGATCAGCCTGGTGGCCACGGCCCTGTGCACCATCAGTCAGGACAACTTCATCAACTTCTTCCTGAACTTCATCTTCTTCATGAGCTACTTCCTGATCCCGTGGACGGCGATCAACCTGGTGGACTACTACTGCCTGCGCAAAGGGCAGTACCGGATTGACGACATCTTCGACCTGAACGGGATCTACGGGCGAGTCAACCGGATTGCCTGCGGCAGTTTCCTGTTGGCGATCGCCCTGGAAATTCCGTTCATGAACACCACGCTGTACGTTGGCCCGGTGGCCACGGCGCTGGACGGGGTGGATCTGGCGTGGGTGGTCGGGTTGCTGGTGCCGGCGGTGAGTTACTACTGGCTGATGAAAATGACCGCGCGCGTCAGCGTACCTGCTTAGTCATCAGCATTTGACGGCAAAAAAGATCGCAGCCTGCGGCAGCTCCTACAAAGGCAAGACGTACATCCTTGAGCTGCCGCAGGCTGCGATCTTTTGATTCTCAACGACCGACCAAATTGCAGGCAAAAAAAATCCCGGGCAGCTGATGGACGCCCGGGACTTAAAAATGCATAAACCGTGGTGGTGAACGCGGCGCGGATATTACGGAATATTTCGGCCTGTAACAAGATATTTTAATTCACTATCCAGTTACTAAACGCTCTAAGCCCTTATATATCCACATATTTTCTAAGGGCGACTACAAGAACCAGCGATACTCACGCGCGCTGATGTCATGCAGAAATGCCAGATGATCCTGACGTTTGTTTTCGCAATAGACGTCCACAAACTCCGCCCCCAAGCCTTCGCGCACGGCTGGATGATGTTGCATGGACTGCACCGCTTCGAGCATTTCCAACGGGAAATCGATGCCACTGCCGCGGTCTTCGTTGAGCGGTGCAATCGGCTCGCGCTCCCCTTCCAAGCCCTGCTCCAACCCCACCAGGATCGCCGCCAGCGCCAGATACGGGTTGGCATCGGCGCCCGCCAGGCGATGTTCGATGCGCAGGTTCTTGACGTCCGACTCCGGAATGCGCAAGCACGCATCGCGATCCTCGAAGCCCCAACTGGCGCGGGACGCAACGTTCACCGTGCCACTCAAGCGGCGCATGGCATTGTGGTTCGGGGCAAAGATCGGCATGCAGTGCGGCAAGACCTCCAGACAACCGGCCACGGCATGGCGCAGCGCCCGCTGCCCGTTCGCCGCCAGCAGGTTGTTGCCGGCCTGGTCATACAGGCTGACGTGCACGTGCATGCCACTGCCGGGGTGTTGCAGGTAAGGTTTGGCCATGAAACTGGCGCGCAGGTTGTGCTTGAGCGCTACGCCCCGGGTGCTGCGGCAGAACAGGGCGGCCCAGTCGGCGGCGCGCAGGCCGTCATCGCAATGGCCGAAGTTGATTTCGAACTGGCCCGGGCCGAGTTCAGCGGTAATCACCGTGGCATCGATGCCTTGGGCTCGCGCGGTCTCGACCATTTCATCGAGCACCGGGGCAAAGCGCGACAAGCGTTCGATGTGCATGTTCGGCTGATCATCGGCGTCACCGGTCAGTTCATCACGGGGGAACTGCGGCAGGCCGTCCTTCAAGCGGCTGTCGAACAGGTAAAACTCCAGCTCGAAGGCCACCACCGGAAAAATACCTTTACGGTGCAGGCGGTTCAGCACCTGGGCCAGCACTTCACGGGGTTCGAATTCGATGGGTTTTTCCGTGCCGTCGGAGGTGATCAGCATCTGGCCCAGAGGCTGCTTTTCCCAAGTCACCAGCTTCAAGGTGCCAGGCACCAAACGCCGCAACGCATCCGGGTCGCCATCGTTGAAGCAGTAGTCACCAATCTTGAACAGCCCACCCTGGGTGCCGAGCAGCACACAATTTTGCGGCAGTTTCAGTGCACTGCCAGCAGCGACTTTTTCCAGCATCTCGATCGGGTAGCGCTTGCCGTAGAAATGCCCCGGAATGTCCAGGGAGATCAGGTCGACATAACGCACTTCGGGGTTGCAGTGGCGGAAGTTGCGAACTTCGGCCAGCAGTTCAGAGCACACGGCATCCATCGTTTTGGTCCTTGTTGTTATCAGGTGTAAACCCAAAGCACGCGGGTCAGTTGGTCGGACAGGTTGCCGTAGCGGCAGTGCGCATGGCTGGCCAGTTGAAAGCTGTCGCCGGGATGCAGGGTCACCGGTTCGTTGTCGTCCAGCCACAGGGTCAGTTGCCCTTCGAGGACATAACCGCCCTGCTCCGAGCTGTCCTTCATGTGCCGGTCGCCGCTGCTGGCGCCGGGTTCGAGCTGGCTTTCCAGCATCGAGAACGACGCGCGCATTTTTGGCGAAACGAGGATGTCGGTAATGCCGTCGGCGTAGTACAGCGTGCGGCGCTCGTCCGGGCGGGTGACCCAGGACAACGCCATGGGTTTGGGCAGGCTGTAGAAATAGGTGGTCGGTACGCCGAGGGTTTCGCTGATCGCGGTCAGGTCCGCCACCGTCGGGCGCGACAGGCCGCGCTCGACCTGGGACAGAAAACCGACGGAGCGGCCGATTTTGTCCGCCAGTTCCTTGAGGGTGTACTTCTTGTGCTTGCGCAGGTCCTGGATCAGGATCGCCAGCGCCGAGATTTCTTCTTGCATGTCCATCTTGAGGCTTCCAGAAAGTGTCGCTTCAAATGCTGTCGCGCAGTCGATACCAGGCTTTGCCGATGGCTTCCAGCGGCGCGGCCAGGTATTTGCCGCCGGGGAAACTGCCATTGTTCAGGCCCTGGTACAGGGACAGCTCGTCGGGTTGACCGAGGATCGCGTCGGACACCGCCCGCGCCGCGGCCAGCGTCGGCAGCACGCCATGCCCGGAATAGCCCTGCATCCAGTACAGATCGCCGCGCCGTCCGATGTCCGGCGTGCGTTTGAGGGTCAGGTCGATGTGTCCGCCCCAGGCAAACTCAAGCTCGACGCCCGTGAGTTGCGGGAAAACCCGCTCCAGGAACGGCCGGGTCGCCGCGGCGATGTCCTTGGGCATCCCGCCCAGGTAAGTGCAACCGCCGCCAAACAGCAGGCGGTTATCCGGGGTGCGGCGGAAATAATCGAGCACGAACTGGTTGTCGGTCACGCACACGTTGCTCGGCAGCAGCGCCGTGGCCTGGTCCCTGGTGAGCGGCGCGGTCGCCACCTGATAGGTGCCGACCGGCAACACACAACTGGCCAGTTGCGGGTCGAGCCGATCGAGGTAGGCGTTGCATGCCAGCACCAGCACATCGGCGCGAATACGACCGCGCTCGGTCGTCACCACAAAGCCTTCGCCCTCCTCGCCATAACTCAGCGCCTTGCTTTGCTCGTAGATACGGCCGCCAGCCCGTTCAACCGCCTCCGCGAGGCCCAGGGCAAGTTTGAGCGGATTCAAATGCCCGCCCTCGGGGTCGAACAGGCCGGCCTGATAACGCTCGCTGGCCACCCATTGCGGCAGCTGTTGCCGGGGGATGAATTGCAGTTTGTCGTGACCCCACTTGTGGCTGGCCTCGTGCTGCCACTCGGTCAGCAGCCCCACTCGCCGCGGCATCACCGAGGTCCAGAGATGGCCGGCGCGGTAGTCGCAATCAAATTCATGACGGCCGGGCAGATCACGCAATTCGCGCGCGGCCCAGCGCATGCCGTCCCACAATCGCCGCGCTCGCTCGTATCCCAGCGCCGCTTCCAGCGGTGGCATGTCGCACGACCAACCGAGAATCGCCTGCCCGCCATTACGCCCGGACGCGGCCCAGGCCACCCGGCTGGCCTCGAGCAAAGTCACGCGCTTGCCGGCCAGCGCCAGGCGCAACGCCGTGTGCAATCCACTGAAACCGGCCCCGATGATCAGCACTTCGGTGTCTTGCTCACCTTCCAGTGTGGTGCGATTGACCAGTCGATCGGCGCAGCTATGGGCGTAGTAACTGGCGACATGCCGGGTGGATTGCTGAAACATACGGCCTCGTGAAATTTTGTATTTTTAATTTCATGAAAAAATACACGGTTAATTTCACACAGGCAATCGAGACGTAAAAAAATCCCGCTTCGGCGAACCCGAGCGGGACTTTTTCATTCAGGCGCGATGTTCGAATCAATCAGGCCACGGGAATCATCGGATCCGCCGAAGCCAGTGCAGTGACACGATCAGCCGCCGGTGGGTAGATCCACTGGGTGTTGATCTGGGTCTTCAATGCCTTGGCCTCATGCTTGATCAACTTGACCTGGCGGTCCCAACCCTCGGTGTAGACCGCGCCCCAGGCGCCGAGGTCGAGGCAGGTCACGTACTTGGGCTGGCTGTACGGCGTCGGGTCGACTCCGAGGATCTGCGCCGCCACGTTGTTGCCGGCATGGCGGCCCAGCGAAATCGCGTGCTGGCAGGTCATCAGGGCGTAGTTGCCGATCTCGTCGCTGGCTGCGTAGGCGACGTCGCCGGTGGCGAAGATGTCGTCCTGGCCAATCACTTTCAGGTGGGCGTCGACATGCAGGCGGCCCAGGCGATCGCGTTCGGCCGGGATCTGTTCGGTCAGGGAGCTGGCGCGAACGCCGGTGGTCCAGACCACGGTCCTGGCATCGATACGCGCACCGTCGGACAGGGTGACGCCATTGGCATCGACCGACACCACCGAGGCTTTCAGGTGCCATTTCACGCCGGTTGCCACACTGGCCTCGACGATCGACTCGGCGATTTCCTCACCCATCGAGCCGCCGATTTTATCGCCACGGTCAACGATGATCACATTGATGTCGGAACGGTCGCCGAGGATGGCCCGCAGGCGGGTCGGCATTTCAGTCGCCGTTTCGATTCCGGTGAAACCGCCACCGGCCACCACCACCGTGTTGCGTGCGTCACTATCGGGCTGATTGGCCAGCGCCTTGAGGTGGTTTTCCAGGCGCACGGCCTGTTCGATCTGGTCGACGTCGAACGCATGTTCGGCCACGCCCGGGGTGTTTGGCGAAGCCAGGCCGCTGCCGGTGGCCAGAACGAGTTTGTCGTAGCTGCAGACTTGTCGGGCACCGGCAGCATCGACATAGCCGACCTGCTTTTGCTCGACATCGATGGTCTGCGCCGCGCCCTTGATGAACCTGACCCCTACAGCATCGAACAGATCGCCGATGGGCGCCGCCAGTTGATGGGCGTTCGGTTCGTAGAAGCGCGGACGCACACGCAGCTCGGCCTGGGGCGCCAGCACGGTCACTTCAACGTCGTTGTGGCCGTGAATGTCGAACAGGCGCGTGGCACTCAAAGCGGTCCACATGCCACCGAAACCTGCGCCGATCACCAGAATGTGCTGTTTCATCTTTAACTCCAGGGGGTTAACAAGGGTTGTGAGTCACGCTCATCGGGAGCCGGCATGAGGTCGGTGTTTTTCGAGAATCGTCGACCTGTGCCGCTCGAACAACTACGACTGTATTGATCCTAGTTAAATCCTGCAACTCGTTTTTTTTGATGGCCGCCATCGAACCTGTCGATGCTTCGGCAGAAAAGCCTCAAGGACGCGACTGACAGGGATCTTTCGAGCTGACTAAAAAATTTCAGGGCGCGACGATTCGTTGCCTGGCTTAGGCTCGGCTGTTAGAATTGGCGACTAATCAAGTCGGAGATTTGTATGTCTCTTTACAGCGCGGGTGTCGAGTACGGCATCCACTGCCTGCTTTTTCTCGTCGGCAACGGTGGCGACTCCCGTGAAGCGAGTGTGCGCGACCTTGCCGAACTGCAAGGTGTTCCCCTGGACTATCTGGCGAAAATCTTCACCAAGCTGGCCAAAGGCAAACTGGTGGTCGCCACCGAAGGCATGCGCGGAGGCTTCAAGCTGGCCCGGCCCGCCGACGAAATCACCCTGCTGGATATCGTCAACGCCATAGACGGCCGCAAGTCGATCTTCGATTGCCGGGAAATCCGTGGCCGTTGCGCAGTGTTCGACGGCACCCCGCCGGCCTGGGCACTGGACGGTCCGTGCGCGGTCCATGGGGCGATGATGGTTGCGCAAAAACGCATGGAAGAGGCCCTCGCCCAGCAAACCATCCTCGACATCGCCAGGAAATTCGGGCGCAAGGCCCCGGCCGAATTCGGCATCAAGGTAGAGAGCTGGATGAACGAGCGTCGGGAAAGGAAAAGCAGTGCCCAGGCCAGTGAGCAGATCATTCCTGCGACCCACCTTTCAGACTGACCTCCATAAAAAAACCGGATGCACGCCAGGCATCCGGTTTTTCTCGGTTCAGGCGAAAAGCGGTCGGTGACCGATTTTCACCTTCTCGCGCTTAAAGGCAGTCGCGCACGATTTTGCGCAGGTCGCCGGATTTGGCCCAAGGTGGCCCCTGATACAGCGAAACCTGGCTGCCATCCTTGTATTTCACGATATCCAGCACTTCATCGGCCGTTATCACGCTCGGTGCGGTGATCCGGTAGCCGTTGGAAATCGAAACCTGGGTCGTATTCGATACTTCCTTCTGCCAGGCAGGCAAAACGCACGCCGCATACTCTTTTGGCGTCTTTTCGCTGTGCTTGCTGACATTCGGCTCGCCCGGTACCAGCGACGCCGGCAACGAACATCCGCCCAGTAAGGCCAGCGCGACTCCCCCCATCAACATCCGCATGCTGCTTCCTTAAATTCGAAAAGAGAAAATGTAGCTTGCCGTCGACCGTACATCCAACCCGACGATTCGGCGAGTCATTGATATCACTTCGCCCAGTTAGTTCCTTGCAGGCTGTCATTTGACGTCGTCCTGCCGTGAGGACAACCGGCACTAGAGCAGGACAGCGCATTGCCCTGTTCGCTTTTCCCGACCAAAGGAAACCCCGCTGACTCAGACGAACACAACATCCGGCCCGGTAAACGGGTCTAAAATGGCGGAGTGCAGCGTTCAGGAGGTCATCATGTGGCTTAACGAATCGGAACAGGAACTTCGGCGTGACCTGCAAGGGCTTGCGTCAGATTTGCGCTGGTCGGCGGTAGAGCTTTTGCGCATAGAGCAGCAATTGCGCCTGCTCGGCAACGACATCGACGCGCAAGCCATTCAGAAACTGTGTGCGTTGTTCCAGGGTGATGAAGAAAAACTGTCCGGCTATGCCGAGGAAGTGAAAGCCAAGGTCATTAGCCGCAACAAGGCTCAATAGCGGGAGCGCTGCCATGAACAGGCCTCTATTCACGCTGGTCGCCGTACTGACCGCGTTGCCAGGCTGCAGCACCAACTCGATCTATCAGGACCAGCCGCTGGTGGCGAAAGTCGACACCGGCATGACCCGGGAGCAAGTCCGGCAAATCGGCGGCCAGCCCCTGGCGGTCACGGATCGTACCGTTGAACCCGGTACCTGCTTTGACTACAAACTGACTCACGAAGGTCATCAGCAGGCGTACAACGTCAGTTTCGATGGCCGTGGCATGGTCGACCACAAGAGCTTCATGACCTGCGCGGAATGGAGTCACGCGCAGCTAAAGGCCCGGGAACCCTCCCGGCCCAGTGGAGGGGGTGGCTATTAACACTGTGTAGGAGCGAGCCTGCTCGCGATGGACGTCAACGATGACGCGCCCTGTCTGAATGACCGCGTTGTCCGGACGTCCATCGTCGGAACGCCGCCCGGAGCAAGCTCGCTCCTACAGGAGATTGACGTCATTTTGTTTGATGGCTGCCTGCTGGCTTGTCCGCACGCGCCCTGTAGCCGGGCAGTGACGCGGCAAACGCCAATGCCTCCTCTCGACTGTTGAACGAGCCAAGCCGGTCACCCTGGGTGCATACCCGCCAGGGGCCGTTGTTCACGCTGAGTACGTCATAGCCGTTCATGTGCATCTTGTTCAGCATCGATACGCTCATGGTCACCTCCTCCTGGGCAGTGCTATCAGGTTGACTTGCTTACCTTACACCCACCCTTCTCCAAAATACCGACCAGACGTCGCCATGGAAATTCCCCCTTTCGGTTGCACTTTTCGTCTCATCGGCCGCTCAAACCAACCGATGGCAGCGCAATTGCAGCCCTGGCCTGAACGCTGCCTCTTCCTGCCTGTTCCATGACAACCGGCCATCGGGTAACCCATGAAAGTACGCGCAACCATCATCTGCGAGCAGGACAGGCATGTACTGCTGGTACGCAAGCAAGGCGGTCGCTGGACGCTGCCCGGCGGCAAGCTCGAACGGGGTGAAAGCGCAGCCGATGCTGCCGTTCGCGAGCTGTGGGAGGAAACCGGCCTGCGGGTCGACCAGTTGATATACGTGCTGGAGCTGGAAACGGACGGCACCCGACACCACGTCTTCGAGGTGTCGGTGCTGAACCTTGAGCAATTGCGACCGCTGAACGAAATCACCGATTGCATCTGGCACCCGCTGGATGCGCTACACAACCTCAACATCAGCGATGCCATGCGCAGTATCGTCAGCGCCTATGTGCGGCGCTTGTAGACTCTAGCCTTTGGCCAACGCCGTCGCGGCCCTGTCGATCAAGGCCGCCACTTCGGCGGGCATCGACGCCAATGACGCATGGCTGGCCTGCAAGGTCAGGATCTCCCGGGCGTTGAGCCGCGCCGCCATCCACTGCTGGTTTTGCGGGTCGATCATCCGGTCGTCGGTGGAAACCTGATACCAGGATGGCTTGTTCTTCCAGGCCACCGTGCCAATGGTGTCGCCGAAGGTGCTCGCCAGCGGCGCTTTCTGGGTAAGGCCCATGACCAACCCTTCGGTCGCCGGCAAGTCCTGACAGAAGCTCTCGTGATAGAGCTCGGGCTTGACCCACAGGTAACCGTCGCTATCGGGCATCAGGTTGGCCGCTGCCGCAGGCGGGTGCCGTTGCGTGATGCCGCCGGGACTTTCACCGGCGTCCGGGGCGAACGCGGCGATGTACACCAGCCCGACCACATTCGGCAAATCCCCCGCTTCAGTGATGACCGCGCCGCCATAGGAATGCCCCACCAGCAGCACTGGACCGGGCACCTGGGCGACCATCTTGCGCGTACGCTCGGCATCATCAGCCAGCGAAGTCAGCGGCAATTCGACGGCACGAATGTGCGTGTCACCCCGGCTGAGCAATTTGGCGATGACCTTGTTCCAGTGGGCGGCACCGCCCCAGAAACCATGGACCAGCACGATCGTGGGTTTGTCACTCATCACCATGACTCCGTTTGCCGATGGGGTTGTTCGTCGCTCGCCTCAGCCCTGATCGCCACCGCCCACGGGCATGACCATGCCGGTGATATAGGACGCTTCGTCGCTGGCCAGAAACAGAATAGCCCCCGCCTGCTCATCCAGGGTGCCGTAGCGTTTCATCAGGCTGCTGTCGAGGGTCTGGTCGACGATCTGCTGGTACCAGAGTTTTTCCTGCTCACTCTGCTCGGCACCATTGCGGGGTATGCGTCGCGGCGGCGCTTCGGTGCCGCCAGGTGCCGTGGCGTTGACCCGTACGCCACGACCGGCGGTTTCGAACGCCAGACAAGCGGTCAAGGCATTCACCCCCCCCTTTGCCGCACCGTAGGGCACGCGGTTGAGGCTGCGGGTGGCGATGGAAGAGACGTTGACGATCGCCCCGCTGCCCTGCTCCAGCATGAACGGCAGCGCGGCATGGCAACACCACAGAGTCGGGAACAGCGAACGGCGGACCTCGGCCTCGATCTGCGACGCCTCGTAGTGCTCGAACGGTTTAGCCCAGATGGTGCCACCAACGTTGTTGACCAACACATCGAGGCGCCCGAAGCGCTCGACGGCGGTTTGCATCACCCGGCTGCATTCGTCGTACTGCTCAAGGTCGGCGGTCAGGGCCAACACCTGAGTGGTCGCGGCCAGTTGTTGCTGCACTTCGAACACCAGTTCGGAACGATCCACCAGGATCAGCTTCGCCCCTTCGGCTGCCATGCGCTCGGCCACCCGCTGCCCGATGCCCTGGGCAGCGCCGGTGATCAGCGCGACTTTTTCGTGAAATCGGTTCATGTGTACCTCATCGGTCAATGACGATGTGTCGGTCGAAACCCAATCCTGTGGGAGCGGGCTTGCTCGCGAAAGCGGACTGACAAACGACATCAATGCTGAATGTTCCGGCCTCTTCGCGAGCTAGCCCGCTCCCACATTGGGTAGTTACCTGGCAGAGAATTTGTGCAGGACTCACGCCGCGCTGGCGGCGAATTTTTCGTAGTAGAAGTTCGCAGGCGCGATGCCTTGTTCGCGAATGAATTGGCTGACGGCCTCGACCATCGGCGGCGGGCCGCACAGGTAGACGTCGACATCACCCTCGTTCAAATGCTTTGGCTCGATGTGCTGGGTCACGTAGCCCTTGAGCGGATGTTGGCTCTCGGGGCTGGCGACGCAGGCGCTGAAGGTGAAGTTGGGGATGCGCGCGGCAAAGGCTTCGAGGCGGTCGATTTCCACCAGGTCGAAATCGTGGGTCACGCCGTAGATCAGATGCAGCGGATGATCACTGCCCTGCTCGGCGATCTTCTCCAGCATCGCGGTGAACGGCGCCAGCCCGGTACCACCGGCCAGCAGCAATAGCGGCCGACGGATGTCGCGCAGATAAAAACTGCCCAGGGGACCTGCCAGGCTCATGCAATCGCCGGCCTTGGCCATGCCGGTGAGGAAACTGCTCATCAAGCCGCCGGGCACGTTGCGGATCAGGAAGCTGACTTCGCCATCGCGCTGCAACGAGCTGAACGAGTAGGCGCGGGTCTGTTCGCTGCCGGGGATTCCCAGGTTCACATACTGCCCCGGCAGGAACGCCAGTTTGCTCAGGGCTTCGCCCTTGATCGACAGGGCGATGGTACTGTCGGACAGCTGGCGCACGGCGCTAATGGTCGCGTCGTAGCTGGCCTGACGGGTGCGGCAGACCTCGGAGGACGTCGGTACACGCACCACGCAATCGCTCTGGGCGCGCATCTGGCAGGTCAGGACAAAACCCTGCGCGGCCTCTTCGGGGCTGAGCGCGTCTTCGATGTACTCCTCGCCCAAATCGTACTGGCCAGCTTCGGCAAAACACTTGCACGTGCCGCAGGCGCCGTCGCGGCAGTCCAGCGGGATGTTGATGCCCTGACGATACGCGGCATCGGCCACGGTCTCGCCCACGTTGGCGTCGATGAAACGGGTGACGCCGTCTTCGAAATTGAACGCAATGGAATGAGTCATGACGCCAGCCTCACAAGTGGTAAACATCGATGACCTGACGAACGTAGTCGTTCTTCAGGATCACTTTCTTGGCCTTGATCAACGGGTTTTCACCGCGTACGTCGAGGGTGTAGAAACTGCTGCCGAAATAGCTGTCGACGGTCTTGTAGCGAAAGCTCAGGGTGTGCCAGTTGAAGCGCACCTTGCACAGTCCGTCGGCTTGCTCGAGCAGCTCGATGTTGCTGATGTTGTGGGAGGTGCGGGTGTCCGGCACGCTGGCGCTGGAGCGCTCGGTCTTGATGCGGAAGACGCGGTCTTCCAGGCCGGTACGGTTGCCGTACCAGATCAGCGAGATTTCCCGCTGCGGATCGATGGTCAACTCGTCGTTGTCGTCCCAGGACGGCATCCAGAAGGTCGCGTCCGGGGCGTACAGTTCCAGCCACTCGTCCCACTGGCGGTCGTCGAGGTAACGCGCTTCGCGGTAGAGAAAGTCGCGCACGGTGTCATGGGAAATCGTCATTGCACGTCCTCCACGGCGATCAGTTTCGATTGCTCGGCGGCGAGGGCCTTGAGCATGGTCTGCTGCCAGTACTTGTGTTGCAGCACGAACAGGCCTTCGTCCTCGGTGCGCACGCCACTGAGCAGCGGGTGCAGGTCGATCTCCTTGGCGGCTTCGTCTGCACCTTCAATCCAGTGCTCGGCGCCCCGGGACATGTCGTTCCAGGTGGTGACGCTGCCCTGATAGCTGGTCTGGCAGGAACGGAATTCCTCCAGATCGTCCGGCGTGGCCATGCCGCTGACGTTGAAGAAATCCTCGTACTGGCGAATCCGGCTGGACCGGGCGTGGTCGCTCTCGCCTTTGGGGGCGATGCAGTAGATGGTGATCTCCGTGCGGTTGACCGAGATCGGCCGGGCGATGCGAATCTGCGAGCTGAACTGGTCCATCAGGTACAGGTTCGGGTACAGGCACAGGTTGCGCGAGTTCTCGATCATCCAGTCGGCGCGAGCCTTGCCGAAATCTTGCGCCAGCTCATCGCGACGCTCGTACAGCGGACGGTCCTCGGGGTTGGCCCAACGGGTCCAGAGCAGCATGTGGCCCTTGTCGAAGGAATAGAAACCACCGCCCTGCTTGGCCCAGCTGCCGGCGCTCATGGTCGGGTTGGCGTCACCGGCTTCACGCTGCTTGCGCTGGTTCTGGGTGGCCGCGTAGTTCCAGTGCACGGAGCTGACGTGGTAGCCGTCGGCGCCGTTTTCGGCGGTGAGTTTCCAGTTGCCTTCGTAGATGTAGCTGGAGGAGCCGCGCAGCACTTCCAGGCCATCGGCGGATTGGTCGACGATCATGTCGATGATCTTCGCCGACTCGCCCAGGTGCTCGACCAGTGGCAGGACATCGGCCTTGAGACTGCCGAACAGGAAGCCGCGATAGGACTCGAACCGCGCGACGCGGGTCAGGTCGTGGGAGCCTTCGCAGTTGAAGCTCGCGGGATAACCGGCGTTGGCCGGATCCTTGACCTTGAGCAGCTTGCCGGAGTTGTTGAAGGTCCAGCCGTGGAACGGACAGGTGTAGGAGCTCTTGTTGCCGGACTTGTGCCGGCACAGGGTCGCGCCACGGTGGCTGCAGGCGTTGATGAAGGCGTTGAGCACACCGTCCTTGTTGCGCGCAATGAAGATCGACTGGCGCCCCATGTTCGTGGTGTAGAAATCGTTGATGTTGGGGATCTGGCTTTCGTGGGCCAGGTACAGCCAGTTGCCTTCGAAGATGTGTTCCATCTCCAGGTCGAACAGACGCGGGTCGGTGAACATCTCGCGCTTGCAGCGATAGAGGCCCTGCTCGGGATCGTCTTCAAGCAGGGAATGCAAATATTCGGGTCGCAGGGTCATGGCCACCGCCTCCATTGTTATTGTTCAGGCAGGGGTCATGCTAGGACGGTGGATCAGGCGGGAGTATCCGCGGGGTGCAGACCTTTATCCGTTTTGTGCAGTCACTGGCGGTGTGTCAGGCGCCAACAATGGTGAATGTGCCGACCCCATCGCGAGCAAGCTC
>NZ_AKJO01000100.1:0-39514 GCF_000282295.1 Pseudomonas sp. GM33 | reverse complement strand
TGTAGGAGCCAGCCTGCTGGCGATGGACTCCAGTACGCCGCGTTTATCCAGTTCACACGCGTTATCGCTGACGACCATCGCTGGCAAGCCAGCTCCCACAAGGAAGCGCGCCCACGCTTAAACCGTCGGAGCCAGCCTGCTGGCGATGAACTCCAGTGCGCCGCGTTCATCCAATTCACCCGCGTTATCGTTAACGACCATCGCTGGCAGGCCAGCTCCTACAAGGGGACTGTGTCCAAGCCGAAAGTCCCCCTCTATTCATGATCAATCCGGCAACAGTGTTTATCCCGCCGACAGATTTTTGCGCCCCCGCCAAACGCCTAACATCGACTTCACCCAAGTGAATAATCCCCGGGTTAACGCTTAAACCACGAGGTAAAGATCATGAAACTGTTGAACATCGCACTATTGCTTGCGCTCGGCAGCGCCGGCGCCCAGGCCTTGGCGGACGACAGCCACTCGACTACTGCAGCTAACCAACCGCCCGTTGAAACCTACACCTACGGCACCCGGCTCGATATCAAACGCGTCATCGAAGTATCGGAAATCGCCAATGAATGCGGACCGGTGCCGGCGCGCATGACCTATGAAGATTCCCGGGGTCAACGCCGTACTGTCGAATATCAAGTGATGGGTACCGGCTGCTCGAACGGGTGAGCACTGTATGGACGATGGAGGGTCGACACTCCATTCGTACAGCGCCAGCTACACCGATGCACCGACAATTTTTTCATCAGCCGCCAGCAACCTCGGTATGGAATGCTTGAGAAATTCCACCCAGGTTTTTATTTTTGCATCCACGAACTTGCGTGAAGGGTAGATCGCAAACAGGTTCAACTCTTCAAGCCGATACGCCGGCAATACGCGCACCAACGTCCCCGCCCGCAGGCCCTCGACGGCCGATGCAATCGGTTGAATGCCAATCCCCATCCCGTTCTTGATCGCGAAGGTCATGGCGTCAGCCGTGTTGACGTGAAAGGGCGACACCGGCGTGCTGAATGTCTCTGTCCCCTGCGGGCCTTCAAATACCCAGTGCTCGGCCGGCATGACCGTGTTGACGATTCGCAGGCAATCATGGCCGACGAGTTCACCCGGCGATTGGGGAGTCCCGCGCTGGTTCAGGTACTCGGGCGAGGCGCAGAGAATGCTGTAGGTGATGCCCAGCCGCTGGGCGACAAAGCCGGAATCGGGCAGGTCCCGCGCCAGCACGATCGACATGTCGTAGCCCTCCTCGAGCAAGTCCGGCAGGCGATTGGTCACGGTCAGGTCAAACAGCACCGAAGGCCAGGTTTGCCGGTAGCGGGCGATGGCGCCGATCACGTAGTGGTTGCCGATGGCGGACATGGCGTGGATTTTCAGTCGGCCTGCGGGCATGACCTGGGCCGTGCCCGCCTCTGCATCGGCCTCACGCATGTCCTCCAGGATCCGCTCGCAGCGCTGCAAATAGCGCACACCGGCTTCGGTCAATGCCAGGCGCCGGGTGGTGCGGTTGATCAAGCGCGTCTGCAGCCTGGCCTCGAGGCTGGAAACGGCTTTTGATACGTGGGTCGTGGTGGTGTCCAACATCGCGGCCGCCGCGGTGAAGCTGCCGCTTTGGGCCACCGCCGCGAAACAGCGCAGGGTCTGGAAAACATCCATCGGTTTCACCTCAAGGGATAGGCAGACAGGACGGTCCCGTGACGCACCGCCCTGATCTCAGGCACTACGGCTTGCGCGCAATGAATCCGGGAACACCGGTTTCAACCACCGAGTTGAAGCGTATACGGGTGGTGATGTCTTGTTGAATCTCGATCATGGCCCTGTGCGGCAAAGTCGAGATATCGATGTTTTCCCGGATATGGCTCGGCGTTGCCGAGGTGGTCAGGAACGCCACCCCGCGCTGCACCGACCAGGCCAGCGCGACCTGGGCCGGGGTTTTCTGCACACGCCGGGCGATACCGGTGAGCACCGGGTCTGCCAGCACATTGGGCTGCATGCCATGCCCCAATGGCGCAAACGCCAGCACGATGATCCCGTGCGCCTTGCAGAACTCAAGCAGTTCCCACTCCGGCAAATAAGGGTGGGACTCGACCTGCACCACGGCGGGTTTTATCCGGGCTTCGGCGACCAGCGCCTTCAGCGCGTCCAGCGTGATATCCGACACCCCGATGGACCTCGCCCGCCCCTCATCCACCAGGCGCTCGAGCGCCCGCCAGGTTTCGATCAGCGTCACGCCGGTGTCGTAGATCACGTTGCCCAGCGCGTCCCTCGGGTCCTGGTTGTCGCCGGGTTGAAAGGCAAACGGCGTGTGGATCAGGTAGCAGTCGATGTAGTCCACTTGCAGGCGTTGGCAACTGGCGGCGAACGCGGGCTCGACGCGCTCGGGGCGATGGTTGGTGTTCCACAGCTTGGTGGTGATGAACAGGTCTTCGCGGCGGACGTTGCCGGCGGCCAGCACCTGCGTCAGCGCCACACCGACCTGGGCTTCGTTGCGATAACGCTCGGCGCAATCGAAATGGCGGAAACCGGCGGCCAGCGCTTCCTTCACCGCATCAGTGGTCGTGGCGAGATCGCGGAACAAGGTCCCGAATCCAACCGCCGGCATCTCGACCGCTCCATGGTTGAGCGCAAACCGGGTATCGCGCAGTCCGTCGTGAAAGGCTTCATAGGTCATGTGTCTACTCCAGGCCGCAGCCATTATTGATACGAAGGTGTCTGCCCGTCGCCAGAGGCAACGCGTTGCTCGAAGGTGCCGACAGCGTTACCGCCCAGGGCAACAAACAGCTGCACGGTGTCGAGGTACTGCGCGGTATTCACGCGGATCTGTCCCAGCAGTGCCTGCTCATAGGCACGCTCTGCTTCCAGGACCTGGAGGATGCTGTTCTCGCCTTGCGCGAAGGCCTGCTGGTTCAACCGCAGACTGTTTTCGGCCGCGCGCAAGGCGTCGGTCTGGGCCAGGTGCTCTTCGGCGTCATGGTTGATCGCCTGCAAGGTGTCGGCGACCTGCCCGAACGCGTTGATGACCGTCTGTTGGTATCCGGCGAGCGTCGCCTTGTAGCCGTCGACGGCGGCCTGCTGCTGTGCCTTGAGCGTGCCGCCATCGAAGATCGGCCCGGCCAGCCCGGCAGCAAAACCCCAGAGTGCCGCGCCGCCATTGCCCGACGCCGCCTGCGCCAGGGACGCCGACAACGTGACATGGGGATAGCGGTTCGCCGTCGCCACGCCCACCGCCGCGCTGGCCATGTGCAGTTGCGCTTCGGCCTGCAGCACATCCGGGCGGTCATGGGCCATTTCCGAAGGCAGGCTCACCGGCAGGTTCGACGGCAGGGCGAACTCACTCAAGTCGAAGTCGGGAGCGATCCAGTCCGCCGGCCCCTTCCCTGTCAGGATCGACAGCGCATGGCGAGCCGCATCGCGCTGCTGAGCGAGGGGCGGCAACAGCGTGCGATCCTGGGCGAGCCGGGTCTCGGCCAGCGACACATCGATCTGCGTGGTGCTGCCGTTGAGGTGGGCCATGCGCACCAGCTCCAGGTTTTTCGCATCGTTGGCGAGCAGTTTTTCCACGGCTTGCATCTGCGCGTTGGCCGAGGCCAACAGCAAGGCCTGGCTGGCAACGTTGCCGGTCAATGTCAGGTACGCCGCTTCGTAGCGGTGTTTTTGCAGTTCGGCAAACGCCTGCTGCTGCTCAACCAGACGCTGGTTGCCGCCGAACACATCAAGGTCGAACCCCACCCGCGGGCCAATCGCATAGAAGTTGGCGATCGAGGGCTCCCTGGCGTTGTGCAGCCGCTGACGACCGGCCACGGCAGCGAAATCGACCTGCGGATACAGCGCACCCTGCGCTGCCGCGACAGATGAGGCGGCCTGGCGGATCGTCGCGTCGGCGGCCACCAGGTCCAGGTTGCCGTCGATGGCACGACGCACCACCTGGTCGAGTTTGCGCGAGCGAAAGGCAGACCACCAATCGCCACTGACCTTCTTGCCGAAGTCAATGCGCGGATCGGCACCCTGGGCAAGACGCTGCTCGGCCTGTGTGTCGTAGTGCTGCGATGTACTCGCTGCCGGTTTTTGATAGTCAGGGCCAACGGTGCAAGCCGTCAGCAAGAAAAGCAGCGACAGCGCCGCGATCTTCGTTTGCAGTAAGTATCGGGTGATGACCAGCGCACAGGATTTCATTTGGCGAACTCCACGAAAACTAATTGGCCGCAACAGGCTTGCGAAGAAACAACACCAGCGGGCTCACCACCAGCATCACCACCATCAGGACCTTGAACTGGTCGACCACGGCGATGAACGCGGCCTGGCCGGTGATCATTTCGTTGAGCCCCTCCAGCACCTGCAACGGCGCCGAGGCCAGCGATTGCGTGGCGACGCGGTACGGCGTGAGGTTGCTGACCAGCGCCATGTGCATGGCCTGGGTGTTGTTGAAGAAAAACAGCTGCACGATCGCCACCCCCAGCGTGCTGCCGTAGACCCGGGCCAGATTGAACAGGCCGGTGCCTTCGGCCCGCAGCGCGGGGTCGAGGGTACTGAACGCGACGTTGCTCACCGCCGGCATCAGGATGCCCAGGCCCGCGCCCTGGATCGCGCCGGCGACCGCCACGGGCCACTCGTCCATCAGCGGCGAATAGCCGAGCATCAGCCAGTTGGCATAGATCACGATGGCGATACCGGCCGTGACGAAGAGGCGACGGTCGAAGCGCGCTGGCAGCCGCCCCATCAGCAGGAAGGCACCGACCAGGCCCATGCCACGCGGGATCGTCAAGGCGCCCGTGGTGTCCGGCGGGTAGCCGAGAATCTCGTCGAGCATCGGCGAGGTCAGGGCCATGGTCGACAACAGCACGAAACCGAGGGTGAAAAAGATCACCGTCGACAGCACGAAGTTGCGGTCCTTGAGCAGGCGCTTGTTGAGGAAGTGCACGTTCGAGGTCAGCACATGCACCACGAACAGGTAGAACCCCAGCGCCGACGCCACGGCTTCGAGCCAGATCTCGGGCGAGGCGAACCAGTCCAGTCGCTCACCCCGGTCGAGCAGCATCTGCAGGCTGATCAGGCCGAGGGTGAAGGTGCCGAAACCGAAGAAATCGAACGCCGGAGGTTTTTCGGCTTTCTTCTCGGTCAACAACAGCGCCGCCACCAGGAAGATAAACAGCGACAGTGGCACGCTGAGGTAGAACATCGGGCGCCAGCCGAAATGTTCAGCGATCCAGCCACCGATACTCGGGCCGCTGACAATGCCGAACAGCACGATGGCGGTCCAGCTCACGCCGAACTTCGCACGTTTTTCCAGCGGCAAGGTTTCCAGGGCGATCGCCATCGACAGCGGCGCCAGTACGCCACTGGCAATGCCTTGAACGATGCGCGCGCCGACGAATTCCAGCGGCGTCGTCGCCACCGTGGCGAGCAGCAAGCCCAGGACAAACAACGCCAGCGCCGACTGATACACCCACTTCAAACCAAAGCGTGCGGCCAGCCACTGGGCCAGCGGCATGCTGATCGCACTCGCGGCCAGGTACGAGGTGAAAATCCAGCCCGCCTGATCGTCGGTCATCGACAGGCTGCCCTGAATCAACCTGAGTGCCGCGTTCGGTAACGGCAGGTTGGCCGACTGCATGTAGGTCGCCAGCAAGGCGGCGAACCTGAGCGAGCGCGCACCCTCCCCGCCGGGGTTTACTATCGATTGGGCGTTCATCAGAAGTTACCTGCGGTCAGCAACGCCTTGAGCGGATGCCACCAGGGGCTGCGAAACCGGGTGTCGATCTTTACCGTGGCGCTGGTCCCGGAGAACAGCGGCAGCGCCGGGTCCACTTCGTCAAGCTCAAGCCGTACCGGCACCCGCTGCGTCACCTTGACCCAATTGCCGGTCGCGTTCTCCGGTGGCAGCAGGGCGAAATCCGACCCGGCCCCCGGGCTCATGCTGGTGACGTGGGCCTTGAACACGCGATCCGGGTAGGTATCGATGCGGATGGTGGCTTGCTGACCAGGGCGCATGTGGGTCACGTCCGTCTCGCGGAAATTGGCCTCGATCCAGATCTCGTGACCGGACAGCAAGGCAAAGGCCGGCGCACCGTTGTTCAGGTAGTTGCCCACCTGCAGGTCGTCGACCTTGGCCACGATGCCGTCCTGCGGCGCGTATACCGTGGTGTACGAGAGGTACAACTGCGCCTCGTCGAGCTGCGCCCGGGCCTCGCGCACCGTCGGGTGGCTATCGGCCTCGATGTTCGGATTGCCGTTCAGGGCTACCACGGTGCTGGCGATCTGTTGCTCGATGGACGCGATCCGTTGCCGCGCCACCTTCACGTCAGTGTCGGCCCGTTCGTAGATCGACTTCGAAACGAACTCAGTCGCGACCAGTGCTTTCTTGCGGGCAAAATCCTTCTGGTCGAAGTCAGCCGACTCTTTCGCCGATTGCAGTTCCGCCTGCTGCTGACGATAGCTGGCCTTGAGTCCGTCGATCCGCAGCCGCGCCACGCTCAGTTGCGCTTGCGCACGGTCGACGGCGATCTGGAAGGGTTTCGGATCGATCCGGAACAGCACCTGGCCCTTGCTGACCGGCTGATTGTCCTCGACGGCAATCTCGACCACTTGCCCGGAGATCCGCGCATTGATCGATGCCTTGGCCACGCGGGCGTAAGCGTTGTCGGTCGATACATAGGCCTGGCCCGACACATGGTGGGCATAGCCCAGCGCCGCGAACAGGAGTGGAACACCCACCATCAGCCAGGGACGCAAGGTCTGTCTCAGGGGTTTTCGGGTGGGCGCGCCGGCCGGGTTTGGGCCAGGCTGCCCGAAGGTCTGTGAAGCCGGGATATCGAACGCTTTGGTCATGATCGAGTTCACCTTTAGCCGGGTAATCGGGCCAGCATCGGCAACAAGCGCCGGTGGCCCGCAGGTCAATAAATGCTGAAAAGAAGCAAGCCCGTGCGCGGTCGGGAGGATCGCTCCCAGCGCGTCGGTTTCGTCGCCGCAGCACTCGGTTCGAGCCCGGCTACAACAAACCCTGGATCAAGGAATTTCTGATTCCTTAATTTTGTGCGATGGTGTAAGAATATCCCTCGACCCATCGCCTCACAAGGATTTTGTACGACATGGCACAAAATAAATCGACAGAGGGCAAAGGCCGCGGCCGCCCTCGGGCCTACGACCCGCAGACCGCGTTGCAGCAGGCACTCGGTGTGTTCTGGAACACCGGCTACTCCGGCGCGTCCCTGGACAGCATCGCCACCGCCGCCGGCATGAACCGCCCCAGCCTCTATGCCGCGTTCGGCGACAAGCACGCGCTCTACATCAAAGCGCTGGAGCAATATTGGGAGTTTGCCGCGGCGGCCATGCATGAGGCGCTCACGGACCTGAACCTGCCGCTGGCCGAGGCCTTGCAACGATTCTACGAGGGGCAGTTATCGATTTATTTCTCGGGCGAGGGCCAGCCCCGCGGTTGCTTCGCCATCGGCACGGCAACCACCGAAGCCGTCGAGGACCCGCAGATTCGCGAAGTGCTGTCCGAGCGCTTGAGCCGGCTGGATGCCGATCTGGAAGTTCGCCTGCAAGCGGCGAAAGATGCCGGCGAGTTGAAAGGCGATGCCGACCCGGCCGCCCTTGCCGTGCTCGCCTCGTCCCTACTGCACAGCATTTCGATCCGCGCCCGGGCCGGTAAATCCCGAGACGAGCTGACAGGGCTCGCACGCCAGGCGATCAGAGTGATCTGCGGTGAGTGAAAGACTCGAGGATATTCTTGCCGAGGAGCTTGCCGTGATCTTTTGCGGCATCAATCCCGGCATGACTGCCGCCGCCCAAGGGCACCATTTTGCCGGGCGCGGCAATCGCTTCTGGCGCACGCTCCATCTCGCCGGGTTTACGCCTGAGCAGGTGCAACCGGAAAACGACCGGACGCTCTTGCGCTATCAATGCGGCTTGACCGCGGTGGTCGAGCGGCCGACGGCCAGCGCCGATCAATTGTCCTTGCACGAGTTCAGCGCCGCCGCAGCGGGCTTCGAACAGAAAATCGCCCGCCATGCGCCGCGTTTCGTGGCATTCCTGGGCAAGGCGGCGTATTGCGCGCTGTCCGGTCAGCGCGAGGTTGCCTGGGGCCTTCAAGCGAAAACCTTCGGCAACGCTGCGGTCTGGGTCCTGCCGAACCCCAGCGGCAGAAATCGTGCGTTCAGCCTTGAGCAACTGGTCGCGGCGTACCGCGAGCTGCGCCTGGCCGTCGACGCAAACCGGCCGCAGTGATCACGCCGGAGGAATCGTCGCCAGCACACCGATCAGGATGGTCAATACCAGAAAACCGCCGAGAAAAATCGTCATCTTGGCCATGCGGCCTCCCACACTATGAATTGGCGGTACAGCGAGCGCCGAGTGCTGCCGTACCGGAGATTTATTGTGGGCTGGCGGCTGTATCCGTTACAGAGGCAGATTGCACTGAAAAATACGGATCAGATGCGCTTTGAGGCTGTGCTTTCGGGCGTATGGCACAGAGGAGTTTACGGGCGACGTCCACAAAAGGCGTGACGATCAAACCCTTCATCGTCAGGTAACGCTCGTGATCCTGTTCCCCGGTGCCGAAGGCGATGACCTCGGGTGTGGGCCGGGTGACGTACAGGGTGCCGAACATCCAGTCCCACAGCGACAGGTTGATGCCGAAGTTCTTGTTGAAATGTCGTGGCGCATCGCTGTGATGAATCTGGTGTTGCGCCGGGCTGCTCAGCACCCGTTCAAGCACCGGTCCGAAGGACAACCAGACATGGCTGTGACGCAGGTTGGCCGCCAGGCTGTTGAAGATGAACACCATGTAGGTCACGCCAAACAAGGTGTAGCGGCTGATCTCTCCCCCGCAGGCGTACCAGAAGACACCGGCAAAGGCGCCGACACAGATGATGTCCGTGAGCTTTTCGACCACCTCTTCCAGAAAGTGCACGCGGCTGGCCGTCGCCGGCACCAGCACGGGCGCCGAATGATGGACTTTGTGGAAGGCCCACAGGTACCGCGAATGAAACGCGCGATGGCCCCAGTAATGGCTGAAATCCTTGACCAGGAATACCCCCAGTCCATAGAGCAGGGTCAGCGCCAGGTGCTCCTCCACTTGCGTGCGCGCGCCCCACAGCCGGGTGAAGAAGGCGATGTAGTCCGCCGAGCGCAACACGTACGGATCGACCAGACCGACGATGGGCAGCACCAGGACAACCTTGAGGATGGCCAGTACGAAGTAATAGCGGTAGTCGAGCAGCGCCGAGCGGTGCAGGTAAACCCGGCTGCCACCGATGAACTCAACGAACGAGCGCGCGTCGGTCAAACCCCGGGATTTGCGGTGCCGGAACAGGCAATAAGCAACGCCGTAAGACATGCAGAGAAAGGATAGACCGAGTCTGCCGTTGAAGTCGAAAATGCCCAGGAACTGCCGGGTGACCGGCTCGATCACCCACTGGGATAAATAAAGATGGATTGCGGCAAGAACATCCATACCGGGCTGCCCGACGTAAATGGAAGGGCAATTGTAAATGAGAATGAGTCTTTAGTGTGCTGAATTATGTCCAGTTGTCAGCCGCCCAGCGCAATGATCGCAAGGATCAGCACACCTCCCGTAGTAGCCATGATCACCCCACCCTGCCACTGCGTGGCGCCAGCGTATCTGGCGAGCATCCAGCCTGCGACGAACAGCACCACCAGTCCGATCAGGTTGGACAAGCGAATGGCGAGTGCCGTCTGGTCGAGCAGTATGAACGGCACCACCAGCGGAAAGGTCGAGCACACCACCAACAGGAAAACACCGAACGCCCCCCTGAAATCGTTCCAGCCGAGGCCGGCCCTGATCGGCAAGGGCGGCTGCTCGAGCAGCCGTCGGCGCAACAGTTCCAGGCCCTCGCTGCCGGCCGCCGTGGCGAATTGCAACGGCAGTACTTGTGCAATGAGCGCCTGACCCGCCGCGGCGTCCGCGCCATTGCGCAGGGCCAGGTACAGCTTGATCCGGCGCGTGCGCTCGACCAGTGCACGCAACAGGTACATGACCGCATCGGCCAGTCCCCAGGCGAGATTGCAACCGAGCGCGGCCAGCATCATCGTGCGCTCGGCGGCCTGGTCTGCCGTGGCCACGCTGATGGTGCCGGTGAACGTCATGGCCATCAGCAGGCCGAAGATCACCTCGGTAATGCGCTCGACAGGGTCAAGTACAGGCGCCCTTTCGAATTGAACATTGCCTGGCATGAGTACACCTCCCCTTGGGCTATCCGCACGATACCGGTCGACGCGTCGGCCAGGCACCGGTTGCCCAGGCTGGATATCCGCATCCCCGTCAAGTGTAGATTGAACGGCTACACTCATGCGCACACGTTATTTGCTTCAAGAGGAGTGGTTCATGCTTGATTACTTCGCGTTGGGCCTGCTGATTTTTGTCGGGCTCGTTTTGTTCTACGGGATCATCCTGCTCCACGACATCCCCTATGAAATTGCCGTCCACCGCAACCACCCTCACCAGGATGCGATTCACGCCACCGGCTGGGTCAGCCTGTTCACCCTGCACGCGCTCTGGCCGTTCCTGTGGATCTGGGCGATGGCCTATCGAGAGGACCGGGGCTGGGGTTTCAGTGACGGACACTCAGCCAAGAGCCATGTGGTTCACCTCGAACAACAGGTCGCCGAGCTGCAAGGCCGCATCGAGCGCCTCGAGACGGCGACGGGCACGACGCAGAGCAGGCGGCCAACGGACAATCTCGGCGAGGGCATTTGAGCCATGGATCTCTTACTCATACTGACGTATGCGGCACTCTGCGTTGCCATCTTCAAGATCTTCCGCATCCCCCTGAACAAATGGACGGTGCCCACGGCGGTGCTGGGCGGGATCGTGATTATCGGCGCGCTGATTTTCACGATGAACTACAACCACCCCTACTCCGAGGTGGCGCGTTCCTATTTCGTATCGGTTCCGGTGATTCCCGTGGTCAGTGGCCAGGTGATCGACGTGCCGGTCAAGACCAACCAGCCCCTGGAAAAAGGCGACGTACTGTTTCGCATCGACCCCGCACCTTTCGAGTACCGGGTGAAATCCCTCAAGGCACAACTGATTGCCGCCCAGGCCGATCGTGTGCGGATCACCGAGTTGATCAAGCGTAATTTCAGCACTCAACGGGAACTGGATATGGTGGTCGCCCGCACCGACGACCTGAAGGCACAACTGGACAACGCGCAGTACGAACTCGACAACACCACGGTGCGTGCGCCGAGCAAAGGCTTCGTCACCCATGTTTCGCTGCGTCCGGGCATGATGGCGACCAAGCTGCCGCTGCGCCCTTCGATGGTGTTCATTCCCGCCGAAGGTCATTACTTCTCGGCATGGATGCGGCAGAACAGCCTGTTGCGCCTGACCGAGGGCGATGAGGCCGAAGTCGCTTTTGACGGCATTCCCGGGAAGGTGTTCGAAGGCAAGGTCAAAACCGTGGTGTCGGTCATCGCCGAAGGCCAGATCCAGCCGTCGGGCACGCTGATCGGTTTCACCGGTTCGCCACCGGCCGGCCGGGTACCGGTGATCATTGAAATCACCGATCCCGACTATGCCCAGTACGCCGACCTGATGCCCGGCGGGGCCTACGGCCAGGCCGCGTTGTACAGCCAGCATTTCCATCACATCGCGATGATGCGCAAGATCCTCCTGCGCATGGCTGCCTGGATGAACTACATCTTTCCGTTTCACTAATCCGCCAGCGTCGGCAACTGGCTCCCTTGAATGGGGTCAGTTGCCGGTTCAGCGAACCGGCCTGGTCGCGCAGTTGTAATGACTGATCGAGCAGGCTGCGGATCGCGGAGCTTGAAGTATCGGGCGTGGTATTGAGGGGGTACGGCGCTAGAGAATCCAGTGGAGCAGCAGCTGCGAGGCAATCCAGGGAGACGCCTGGGTCACCGCCCATGCCAGCAGTGCGCACACGAACAGGTAGCCCGCAAAGAACTTGACCATCGCGCTGTTGCCCATGTTGCCCTCCCGGCTTTACAGCCTTACTGGGCGCTCAATGCGAATGCGTAACCATTACGACGCGCGTCTCACCCGTAAAGGATTTGATCGCCAGAATGGTGTGCAGTTCCATAGGCTGGGTCATTCTCAGGCTTGCTCACCCGTTTGCATTCGACCCGACACGTCAGCGGCGTCGGCAGCTCAGAGCCCTCAAAGGGTCAACGCCATCGCCAGTACGGCGGACAACGCCAGCATCATCAGCAACGCAACAACCATCAGACTCAACTGAGCGAGCTGCTTGTAAAGGTGGGTCGGTCTTTTCGTGATCAGATCAATGGATTTAGTCGTGGAAGCCATCACCCGTTCTCCCTTTCCCGCCGCACATGTAATAGCTCTCGCGAACAATTGGCCGGGCTGGCCGTCGGTGGCGATCTGAAAGATGACTGCACGCTGGATGCAAGCGCGTTGTCAGCCCGTGACGTGTTCCGGGAAGGAGCATCGTGCAGGGCGGGCTTGACCTCAGCAGTAAGGCGATGGCGTTGCATGCTGGCGTCGCTGGCTTCATTTTTTCACCCCTCGCGTCATGGGACGAAAACTGTTGCGGGTACCAAGGGTTAAGCAACGAATGAGCCATCACTACAGGGCCAGGAAAAAGTCCAGATTAATGAACAAGCTGTTTGACGGTGTGCCAGGCGAGACGCAAGTTTGGTGAAAAAGGCCCGGTCAGGTGGGTGTAATAACCCATGTGTGGGGATGCAGGAGCGAGCCTGCTCGCAATAAACCCGAGAGCGCCGCGGGGCACCTGCCAGCCGGCGTTAGCGTTGACGACCATCGCGAGCTCGCTCCTACAGGGTTTATGTTTTCGCCGGCGGCCAATGCCAACTGTGGGAGATTGCTCGCGATAAACCCGAGAGCACCGCGGGGTACCTGCCAGCCCGCGTTATCGTTGACGACCATCGCGAGCTCGCTCCTACAGGGTTTATGTTTTCGCCGGCGGCCTATGCCATCTGTAGGAGCGAGCCTGCTCGCGATAAACCCGAGAGCACCGCGGGGCACCTGCCAACCGGCGTTCACTTCACTTCAGGTACCACCCCCAGGGTTCGCCGTTGTAGCGGGTGATCTGCTTGGTTTCCAGGTAGCTGTTGTAACCCCACTCCCCCAGTTCGCGACCGATGCCGCTCTGCTTGTAGCCGCCCCACGGCGCTTCGACGAAGGTCGGCTGCGAGCAGTTGACCCAGACAATGCCGGCGCGAAATCCACGCGCGACCCGTTCGCAACGCGGGATATCCCGGGACATGACTGCTGCCGCCAGGCCGAACGGCGAGTCATTGGCTAATCGGATCGCTTCGGCTTCCGTGTCGAAGGCGCGCACGCACACTACCGGGCCGAAGATTTCCTCACGCCATACCGAGCTGTCCTCGGGGACATCGGCGAAAATCGCCGGCGTCAGGTAGTAACCCTTTTCCAGATTGCCCGGCCGCCCACCGCCCGACACCAGCCGCGCGCCCTCCTGCTGACCGGCTGCAATGGCCGCCAGCACCTTGTCCAGTTGCCCCTGACTGACCAGCGGCCCGAGTTTCACCCCCTCTTCGAAACCCTGGCCGATCTGAATCCGCTCGGTCGCGGCAATCAGGCGTTCGAGCAACGCCGGGTACAACCCGCGCTCCACCAGCACCCGTGAAGTGGCTGAACAGACCTGGCCCTGGTTCCAGAAGATCCCGAACAGAATCCATTCCACAGCGGCTTCGATGTCGCTGTCGGCGAAGATCACGAAAGGTGATTTGCCGCCCAGTTCCAGGCTGATGTTTTTGATGTCGTTGGCAGCCGCCTGCATGATCTTGCGCCCGGTCGGTACGCTGCCGGTGAAGGCGACCTTGTCGACATACGGGTGTTTGGCCAGCGGCGCGCCCGCCTCGCGTCCCAGGCCCGTGATCACGTTCAGGACCCCGGCCGGCAGCCCTGCCTTGTCGGCGATGTCGGCCAGTTCGAGGGCGGTCAACGGGGTCAGCTCCGATGGCTTTAGCACGACGGTGCAACCTGCCGCCAGCGCCGGGGCCACTTTCCACGAGGCCATCAGCATCGGGAAATTCCACGGGATGATCGCCGCGACCACACCGACCGGTTCCTTGATCACCGATGACGTGAAGCGCGCATCCGGCACATCGATCGACTGTTCACCCTGTTGATCCGATTGTTCGGCCAACCCGGCATAGAAGTCGAAGCACCCGGCGGTGTCGGCGATGTCCCACAATGCTTCCGGCAATGGCTTGCCGTTGTCGCGCACTTCGATGGCGGCCAGTTCGTCCTGACGGTGGCGAATGCCCTCGGCGATACGTCGCAGAACCTCGGCCCGTTGCGCGCCCGACCAGCGTGGCCAGTCCCCCTCATCAAACGCCGAACGTGCCGCTGCAACCGCCCGGTCGACGTCCTCGAACGTGGCAGAAGCGACCCGCGCCAGCACCGATTCGTCACTCGGATCGAGCGTATCGAAAACACCGCGTTGAACCGGGGCAACCCACTCACCGCCGATGTACAACCGTTGATAGTCACCCATGGCACACTCCTTGATCCTGCGCTGCCGACGCTGCTGGTACAGCTGTTCGGCGACCTGCAATTGTTCGCGGTCATTGACCCCGAGCACGTCGGTTTCCTCCACTTCCACGGCAGTCACCGTCAGCCCCGCCTCGTTGGCCACCGCCACCGCATCGGTGAGGTAGTACTCGCCCTGGGCGTTGCGGTTGCCGATACGCTCCAGCAACCACAGGCAGGTATCGGCCCGCAGGCCCATGACGCCGCCATTGCAGAAGTTGATGTCCAGCTCCTGCGGGCTCGCATCCCTGGCTTCGCGGATCGCCCGCAAACGCCCCTGCTCCACCAGCAGCCGCCCGTAGGGTCCCGGCCGCTGGGTGTGAAAACCCGCCACCGCCACCACCGCGCCGTCCATCAACGCCCTGCGCAAGCGATTCAAGGTCTGCGGGGTGATCAGGGGGGAGTCGCCAAACAGCACCAACACATAGCCCTGTTGCTGCGCCTGCAAAGCCGGCCGGGCGGCGAGTACCGCGTGGGCCGTGCCCCGTTGTTCGTGCTGGGTAAACACCTGTGCCGTCGGTGCGACCTGCCGCAGGTATTCAGCCACCTGCTCGCCGCCCGCGCCCACCACCACCGCCCGTTGCTCGATACCGGCCGCCTCCACCGCCGCCAGCACATGGCCGAGCAGCGGCCGGTTGCCCACCGGGTGCAACACCTTGGGCAGCGGCGACTGCATCCGCTTGCCCTGCCCGGCCGCGAGAATCACCGCCAGCGTCGACCCGCCCATGTTGTCGCTCATCACGATCCTCCTGTGTGCATCCGGGCTTCAGGCCGGATCGCGATAGAACACATCGTCGGCATACGGATACCACCAGTCCTGAATCTTCGGCTGGTGATCGATGATGACCATTTTCGAGCGGCGGAACGCTTCCAGCCCCTGACGCCCGAGCTCGCGCCCAAGGCCCGACATCTTCCAGCCACCGAACGGCAGCGCATCGTTGTCGATCAACGGGTTGTTGACCCAGACCATCCCCGCTTCCAGGCGCTCGGCGGCCTCCATGGCTTCGGCCAGGTCCGTGGAAAACAGCGAGGCCCCGAGGCCGAACGGCGAGTCGTTGGCCAACCGCACCGCCTCATCGAAATCGCTGACCCGGCAGATCGCCGCCACCGGGCCAAAGCACTCTTCCTGAAGAATCGCCATGTCAGCGGTCACGCCGGTGAGGATGGTCGGCTCATAGAACCAGCCGACCGTGTGCCGGGGTGGAATCCGCCCACCACACACCACTTTCGCGCCCTTGGCCACGGCGTCATCGACCAGGCGCACGACCTTGTTGCGCGCCGCTTCGCTGACCATCGGCCCGATCTCCGAGCGCTCCAGGCCATGGCCGATGCGCAGGGCGCGGGTGCGTTCAGCGAACTTCGCGACAAATTCGTCATGCACCTCGTCCACGACATACAAGCGCTCGGCCGAGGTGCAGATCTGCCCACTGAGATGGAATGCAGCCGTCACTGCCCCCGCCGCTGCCACGTCCAGCGGCGCGTGCCTGGAGATGATCAACGGATCGCTGCCACCGGCCTCGATGACACAAGGTTTCATCCGCTCGGCACAGGCCACGGCCACCGCCTTGCCCGCAGCCACACTGCCGGTGAAGGCCACCGCGTGGGTCTGCGCCGACTGCACCAGCAGCTGCGCAGTCACCGCATCGCCCGGCACACAGGACACCAGCCCCGGCAACAACGCGCTGAAATGCTCCATGAACTTGAGGGTACACAGGGTCGTGGCTTCCGCCGGCTTGATGAGGCAGGCATTGCCCGCCGCCAGTGACGCGGCGACCGTCCAGCACATCAGCAGGATCGGAAAGTTGAACGGCATGATGTGCACGCTGACGCCATAGGGCTCGTAGCGCACATGCTGGAAGGAACCGATCTGCGTGGTGCCGGCGACCTTGCCGGCATCGTCCCGGGCCATTTCCGCGTAGTAGCGAAAGATCGGCGCGCAGTTGGCCAGTTCGCCCATGGCCTCGGGAAACGGCTTGCCCATCTCCAGGGTCATCAGGCGCGCGACTTCGCGGTTGCACGCCAGGTTCTGCTCGATGGCATTGGCCAGTTGATGCAGGCGCGCGGCGCGGCTTTTCGCATCCACCAGGCGCCACTGTTTTTGCGCGGCGGTGGCGGCATCGATGGCGGCTTGCACATCGGCTTCGCCACACACGCCGACTTGCCCGACCGGTTGCAGGGTCGCCGGATCGAGCACCTGGCGCACGCGGCCATCGCTCAGCGGCAGGAACTCGGGGTTGATGAAACGCAAGGCAGAATCGCTGTTAAAGGTGGCCATGGGATGATCCTTGAACCAATCGATAAGGGGTTTGACGCAATGTCGCCAGGGTCGTGGCGGGCAGCTCTTCTCGCCAGCCCGGCACGTGCCGGGCGAGCCATTGGCGCAGGGGCGCAAATGCCTCGGCGTCCAGCGCACGGACAAACAGACCCAGGGTTCGCGGCAGGTGCGCCAGGTAAGCGTGCTTGCCGTCACGGCCGGCCAGGCGCACGAAAATCCCCAGCACCTTGGCGTGACGTTGGGCGGCCAGGCGCCGGTAGTCTTCGAGAAAACGCCGCGCGTCCAGCTCCGGGCGCTGCGACAGGTAATGGCTGATCAGTGCCTCACGCAACGCTTCGGGCACATCGCGCCGGGCGTCTTCGAGCAACGACATCAGGTCATAGGCCGCCGCCCCGGCCAGGGCGTCCTGGAAATCCAGCAACCCGCAGGCGGCGACACCTTCGCGGCCTTGCAGCAGCATCAGGTTGTCGACGTGAAAGTCACGCAGCACCAGGGCTTCGCGGCGCTGGGCAACGTCACCACAAGCCTCGGCGAACAGCGCCAGATACTCATCGCGCAGGCCCTGTGCCGCCTCTTTGCCGACGAGTAAAGGCACATACCAGTCGATGAACAGCGCGCACTCGTCCGCCAGTCGCTGCGCGTCGTAAGGCGCCAGTTCCGCAGCCGGCGCTGCGCGGTGCAAGGCCACCAGCGTATCGACCGCCAGGTGATACAACGCCGACTCCGAATGCCCGGCCAGCAGCAGCCGGGTGTAGGTGTCGTGACCGAAATCCTCGATCAGCGCCAGCCCCGCCGCCTCATCTACTTCCAGCAAGGCCGGCGCGGACAGGCCCAGCCCTTGCAACTGCCGGGCGATGCGCACAAACGGGTCGATGGGTTCGCTATGGGGCGGCGAATCCATCAGCAACAGGCCGGCGCCGTCCAGGCGGAAATAGCGCCGGGTCGAAGCATCCGCCGGCAAGGCCACCAGCGGGGCCCCGGCGAAACCGGCGCGTGCCAGGAAGGCGGCGCGCTGGTCTTCACGGGTTGGCAATGACGCCAGTGCATCAGTCATGGCAGTCACCGGATCATGTAGACCTTTTTGATGGTCTCGTGGACCGTGCACACACCCTTCCAGTCCTTGCCGAAGAAGGCGGCGGTGTCGGGCTTGATCTCGATCACTTCGCCGGACTCGTGGACGTACGTGCAGCGGCCCTCGAGGAAGTGGCAGAACTCGTCGCTGGTGACATGGCAAAACCATTTGCCCGGGGTGCAGATCCAGATGCCGCATTCGGACTGGCCTTCGGGGCCTTTGTGCAGCACCACGCCGGAGACACGGGATTCGCCTTCGAGCATGGTCGGGATCACGCCCCAATCCTTGACGTCGGTGATGCTCAGGGGGTCGTACAGAAACGGGGTTGTCATTCATCTTCTCCAAAAAAAGTAAGTTGGCCCAATGCCGATCAGATAAGGCTTGGAACACCGCGAACCTTGTGGGAGCGAGCTTGCTCCGGGCGGCGTTCCGACGATGGCGGCGGGTCAGTCAACATTGATGTTGAATGTTATTGCGCCATCGCGAGCAAGCTCGCTCCCACAAAGGGCAGGCTCAAGCGAGCATGTAAACGTTGCGCAAGGTTTCCCGGACGTCGCATTCACCGGTCCAGCCGGCCGGGAACAGCACCAGGGTGTTGGGGCGCACTTCAATCACTTCGCCGTTGTCGTTGCGGTAAGTGGCGTGCCCGGCGATGAAATGGCACAGCTCGTCCCGGGGAATCGACAGCCGCCAGCGCCCGGGGGTGCACACCCACAACCCGGTTTCCGGGCTGTTGTTCGGGCCCTTGAACAGCAAGCGCCCGCTGGAATGCGAGACGCCTTCGATGGCGTCGCTCTGCACGCCCCAGTCCACCAGGTCGGTGCGGCTGCTGACGGTTTCGAGGTACGGCGTGATACCCGCCGTGGTGGATGAATCAGGCATCGTTGAGCACCTTGTCGAGAATCGCGGCCGCGTCTTGCGGCCCTTTGCGGGATTGCATCTGCGCGCTGGTGCGCTGCAGGCGTTGGCGCATGGCCTCGTCGTTGAGGCAGGCGTGGAGTTTTTGGGCGAGCTGTTCTTCGCTCCATTCATAGCGATCAAGCTTGAAACCGTGACCGCTTTCTTCGGCGCGCATGGCGTTGTCGTGGCCGTCCCAGACGTAGGACATGACGATCGCCGGTTTGCCGAAGAACAGGCACTCGGTGAAGCTGTTGTTGCCGCCGTGGTGGATCACCGCGTCGACCTGGGCGATCACCGACGGCTGCGGGAACCAGTTGGAAATCTGCACGTTGTCCGGCAGGTCGGTGTATTCGTCGAGGTGCTCGCCAACGTTGAACAACGCCCGGTAAGGCAGCTTGCCCACCGCCTCGATCAGGCGCTTGAGCAACTCGACGTCGCCGGAACCGAGGCTGCCGAAGCTGGCGTACAGCAGCGGCTTGTCGTTGTGGGCGCGGAACTGTGGAATCTCGTACGGCGTGTCGTGGCGCACGCAGCCTTGCAGGTAATGGAAACGCTCGGCCGGCAGTGGATGGCGGCGGTCGAACTTGACCGCGTCCGGGTACAGCAGCAGGTTCATGAACGGCGAGGCTTCAAAGAACGTCCCCAACGGATAGGGCTCCTCACCGTGGGCCTGCAGGAACTGGTTGAAGTCGTCGTGGATCGGTCCCACCACTTCCTCGAAACGCTGGCGGAATTGCGCGTGGCCGGCCTTGTCGTCGATGCTCATGCCCGACAGGTGCGGCGGGATGTCCGGGTCTTCGATCTCGTTTTCCGAGCAGGAAATGATCCGCACCCACGGCTTGCCGTATTGCTTGATCGCCGGGAACAGGATCACGTTGTCGACGCAGATCAGGTCGGGTTTGACCTTGTCCAGCACCGCTGGCAGGTCCTTTTGCGCCCACTTGGCGGTTTCGACGATGGCCGCCCAGCACTCCTTGACGTAGTTGTCGATCTGCTCCAGCGGCGACTTGCGGAAATTCGGGATGTGGCCGTTGATGAAGTCCACCCAGTAGCGGGCCATCTCTTCGGCCGGCATCGGTGCCGACATGTTGACCATGTGCTCCTCGAAACCATAACCGGCGTAGACACCGCTCATGCCCGGGTCGGTGAGGAACACCGCTTTATGGCCCAGGGCTTCACAGGCCTGGGCGATACCGACTGAGTTCAGCGCCGGGCCGTAGGCGGCTTCGGGGAAGAATGCGATCACTTTCTGTTTCATCGAGTGCTGCTCCTGCCTGGTCTTTTTATTGTTCAGCGTGTCAATACGCGGGCATGCCGGGCTTGCCAGCCCAGCCGGATGGTCGTGTCGATTGCAAAATGGGCGAATTCGAACTGTGAGGACGGCACGCGCACGATCAGCGGTTTGTCGCTGAGGGCTGTCTGCACATGCAGGTTAGTGTCGAGGCCGTGGTAGGCGACTTCGACGATTTTTCCGCTGACCTGATTCGGGCAATCGCTGCCCTGCTCCGTCAGCACTTGCAGGCGTTCGGGGCGCACCACCACGGCGACGGACTGGCCGGACACCAGCGGTGCGTCGGTTTCCACGCTCAACTCCTGGCCATTCACGCGCACCGAATGCTGGCCCGAACGCACGCCTTCGAGCAGGTTGCTGACGCCGATGAAGTTGGCGACAAACCGGCTGTTGGGGTTCTCGTACAGCTCCGACGGACTGCCGCACTGGCACACCTTGCCGCCGTCGAGCACCGCCATGCGGTCGGACATCACCAGCGCTTCTTCCTGATCGTGGGTGACGATGATGAAGGTGATGCCGCTCTCGTGTTGCAGGCGCTTGAGTTCCAGCTGCATCTTTTCCCGCAGCTTCTTGTCGAGGGCACCCAAGGGCTCGTCGAGCAATAAAACCCGTGGGCGTTTGACCAATGCCCGAGCCAGTGCCACGCGCTGACGCTGGCCGCCAGAAAGCTGATCGGGCTTGCGCTCGGCCAGCTCACCCAGCTGCGCAGTGCTCAGCACTTCATCGACCCGCCGGCGGATTTCGCTTTCCGGCAGGCGCTCCATTTCCAGGCCGTAGGCGATGTTCTTGCGCACGGTCATGTTGGGGAACAGCGCATAGGACTGGAACATCAGGTTCAGCGGACGCTTGTTGGCCGGCAGCGGCGAGATGTCATTGCCGTCCAGGTAGATGCAGCCACCGCTGGGGGTCTCGAAACCGGCGAGCATGCGCAGCAGCGTGGTCTTGCCGCAGCCGGACGGGCCGAGCAGCGCGAAGAACTCGTTCTCGCGGATGCTCAGCGACACCTCGTTGACCGCCAGGCCGTTGCCATAAGACTTGCTGACCTTGTCCAGGATCAGTACCGCAGATGAATTATTCATGGGTGCGAGGAGCCTTGTTGAGACGCTGCGAAGCCAGCAGCGCGGTGATGCTGACCAGCATCACCAGCGTCGCCAGAGCGTTGATTTCCGGGGTGACGCCAAAGCGGATCATGGCGTAGATCTGCATGGGCAACGTGGTCGAAGCCTGGCCGGAGCCGGAGTTGAAAAAGGCGATGATGAATTCGTCCACCGACAGGGTGAACGAGAGCAATCCACCGGCCAGCACGCCGGGGAAAATCACCGGCAGCAGGACCCGGCGAAAGGTGGTGAACCAGCTCGCGCCGAGGTCGATCGAGGCCTCGAGTATCGAATAGTCGAAGTGCTTGAGCCGCGTGCGCACCACCGCGCAGACGAAGGCGATGTTGAACACCGCGTGGCTGATGATGATCGAGTGCAGGCCCAGTCCGACCTTGAGCAGGTTGAAGAAGCTCAGCAGCGCAATCGCCAGCACGATGTCGGGAATGATCATCGGCGCCATCAGCAAGGTGTCGACCACCTGGCCCTTGTCATTGCCCTTGCGGCGCAACTCAATGCCCAGCGCCAGGAACGTGCCGAGCACGCAGGCAATGAAGGTCGCCGACAAGGCGACGATCAGGGTGTTGAGCGCCGCCGACAGGATCGCCGTGTTGTGCGCCAGTGCCGCGTACCACTTCAACGACACGCCGCCCCAGGCGGTGGGCAACCCGGACTTGTTGAACGACAGCAGGATCAACACCAGGATCGGTATATAAAGGAAGGCGTACACCAGCCCCAGGTGCGAACCCAGCACGGTGGCGCTGACAGAACGTGGCTGACTCATGAACGCGCCCCTTCTGCACGACGGGCCACCAGGGCCTGGATGAACAACAGGATCAGCATGATCGCGATCAGGAAGAAGCTCAGTGCCGCGCCGAACGGCCAGTCCCGCGCCGTGAGGAATTGCGCATAGATCAGGTTGCCGACCATCTGCACCTGCTTGCCACCGAGCAGGTCGGCGGTGATGAAGTTGCCGATGCTCAGCACGAAGACAAACACCGCACCGGCGGCGATACCCGGTACGCTCAGCGGCAGGATGATCCGACGAAAGGTCATCCAGCCCGAGGCGCCGAGGTCTTTCGAGGCGTCCCACAGTTCGTTGTTGATCCGCGACAGCGACGAGAAGATCGCCAGGATCACAAAGGGGATGTAGTTGTAGACCAGCCCCAGCACCACGGACGACTCGGTGTACAGCAGGCTGATGGGTTCGCCGCTGTAGCCGAACACTTGCAGCAGGCGGTTGATCAGGCCTTCGCGGTTGAGCAGGACGATCCAGGCGTAGGTGCGGATCAGGTAGTTGCTCCAGAACGGCAGCATCACCAGGAACAGGTACACCGCCTGGCGCCGCCGTGGCACCCGGGCAATCGCATAGGCCGCCGGGTAGCCGATCAACACCGCGAACACCGTGGCCAGCCCGGCGATTTTCGCCGACTTGAGCAGGATGCCCAGGTACAGCGGATCGAACGCGCGCTGGTAGTTTTCCCAGGTGAACAACCAGTCGATGCCACCGTAGGCACCGCGTTCGACGAAGCTGTAGACCAGCACCAGCAGGCACGGAATCACCAGAAACATCAGCAGCCAGCCAAAGCCGGGCGCAAGAAGCCAGGCCGACAGACGCCTGTCAGCATGCAAAGCACTCATTAACCCTATCCTCCCGCCTCAGGACAGAGGCGGCTTGCGAGCGTGGCGAGGCATGCCGGGCATGCCTCGGATCGACGTGGCGTTAGTTCTGCGCGGCCATGATTTCGGTGACGGCGCGGGTGTAGGCCTTTTGCGTGGTGCCGCCCAAGTCGCGCAATTGCTCCATTTTCAGCAGCTCGGCGGGGGCGATGGTCAGGTTGGGGTATTGCTTGAGCAGGTCCGCGGACAACCCGGCCATGGCCGCCTGGTTGGGGACTTTGTAGAGGATGTTCTCAGCGACCCAGGCGTGGTTTTCCTTGGCCAGCATGAAGTTGATGAACTTGAAGGCCTGGTCCTGGTGCTTTGAACTCTTGAGCACCACCATGGTGTCCACCCACAGGTCGGAACCTTCCTTGGGCACCACGAACTTGATCGCCGCGTTGGCCTGGGTGCCGTAGTTGCACCAGCCGTCCCAGGCATGGGCCATCAGCGATTCGCCGGAAGCGAGCTTGGAATAGAAGGTGGTGTCGTCGAAGGACAGAATGCGTTTTTTGGTGGCGATCAGCTGGTCGCGAACCGCGGCGATCTGTGCCGGGTCACTGTCGTTGACCGACCAGCCCTTGGCGAGGAAACCGGCGCCGAGCATCCAGCGGTCGGTGGCCAGCATCGTCACCTTGCCTTTGAGGGCATCGCTCGGATTGAGCAGCTCGTTCCAGCTCTGCGGCGCCGGTGTCACCTTGTCGGAGCGATAGCAGATGCCCGTGGTGCCCCAGGTGTAAGGCACGGAAAACTGGTTGCCCTGGTCATATTCCAGGTGAGTGGCTTCGGGGTAGAGGTTTTTCAGGTTGGGGACTTTGACCGGATCGATGTCCGCCAGCAGCCCCTGCTTGTGCAGGACTTCGGCGAAGGGCGAGGAGACGAACACCACGTCATAGCCTTCACCACCGGACGCCATCAGCTTGCCCATGATTTCTTCGTTGGTGGCGTGCAGCGCCTTGTCGACGTCCACACCGCTGGCCGCCTTGAACTTCTCCAGCGCATCCGGGGCCATGTAGCCGTCCCAGATGGAAATCACCATGTCTTTCGCACTTGCAGCCTGTGAGGCGATCGCCAGGGAAACGGCCAATCCCGCGCACAGAAGATCATTCAGCTTGCTCATAAATACTCACCCGACGATTGTTTATTGTTGTGTTCGAAGGCAGTACGGCAAAACGAGAAACGATTGCTGGTGTTTTTTTTTAGAAATTAGGACCAGTATCAAAAGATGTCAACGCTTTTTTACGGCCTGACGACTGGCCAGCGCATGACATAAGATGGGCAACTGAGTCCCACAGCGGATCACAACGAGAAAAGACGCTTGAGCACGACAGCTGAAAAAAAACCGCGCACCAATCACCTGGAACTGGCCCGGCGCATCCTCGAGCACACCCAGGAAAGCGGCCTGGTGGCCGGCGACCCGGTGGCCGAACAGGCCCTGTCCCGCACGTTCCAGGTGTCGCGCACGCTGATTCGCGGCGCGCTGAAAGTGCTGCTGGAAGAAAACCTGCTGAGCCACGAAGCCGGCAAGGGCTACCGATTGCTGGCATCGCCGGCGGGCCAGGCCTTCAACGCCGCCCTGCCCCAGGCCGAGGAAGAAGAACTGGCCGCCTCGGTGCTGCGTGACCGCATGGCCGGGCGCCTGGGCGACAGCATCAGCATCAGCGAACTGATGCGCCGCTACGACATCGGCCGGCCCGCGGCGCAAAAGGCCCTGCAGCAATTGAGCGAAAGCCAGGCCATCGAGCGCGGCCCCGGCCAGTCCTGGCTGTTTCGGCCGTCGCTGAACAGCCTGGCCGCCCTCGAAGAAAGCCTGAAATTCCGCCTGATCCTCGAGCCCGAAGCCTTGCTCAGCCCGAGCTTCAACGCCGACCCGCAACGCCTGGCGCTGTTGCGCAGCGCCATGCAAAGCCTGCTCGCCCGCCCCGTGGAAGACTTCGATCTGCAGCAGTTTCGCGAACTGGACATCAGCTTCCACGAACTGCTGGCCCAGAGCTGCGGCAACCGCTTCATCAGCGACGCCCTGCTCCAGCATCAGGGCTTGCGCCGCTTGCCGAACCTGCTGCCATCGGTCAGCGTGCACCGCCTGCAAGAGGCCCTGCGCGAACACCAGCAAATCATCGCGCAGATCGAACGCGGGCAGATGGAGATCGCCGCCGACCTGCTGCGCCTGCACCTGCGCCTGAGCGCCGCGCAACGCCCGCAAACCGCCAACCGGGGCATTCCGCAGAGCCATCTGTTTGGGCGTCGTTAAGCGCCACGCAAAAACATGATGATTTTTTTTTGAAAATAAGACAGCATCAAAAACACCTTCAGGAGCGGCGGGTCTGACCCGCCATGGACAGCCCTCGCCATGCAAAAACAAAAACTGATCGCCCTGTTTCCGGAAGCCAGTTTCGGCGCGGCCTTGAACTGCATTGGTATCGCTCAGTCGTTGCGCGAGCTGGGCGCCAGACCGGTGTTCATCTGCCACGAGCATTTCCAGGGGCTGTTCGCCGAATATGGATTCGACGAGTACCCGATTCCGCAAGTGAGCCCCTTGTCGGCGGCGGAACATCAGCACTACTGGGAACGCTTCATCGAGCGCAGCATTCCCTATTTCGACCAGACCCCTCTGGCGCAGATCGACAGCTACGTGGCGCCCGCCTGGGAAGCCATCATCGACACCGCCATCGAAGCGGAAAAACCCTTGCAGCAGCTGCTCGGCCGCCTCAAGCCAGACGTGATCGTGCTCGACAACGTGGTGATGTTCCCGGCCATCGCCAACGCCGGCTGCCCGTGGGTGCGGGTGGTGTCCTGCGCCGAGACCGAGCTGCCGGACGCTGCCGTTCCGCCGTACCTGTCTGGCTGCCTGGCCAGTGACACCGAAGCCTGCGAACGTTACTCCGAGCACTACCTCAAAGCGGTCGCACCGGCCCATGAACGCTTTTCGCAGTTTCTCCTGGGCAACCATACGGCGCCCTGTCCGGCGGGGCAGTTCCTCACCGATTCACCCTGGCTCAACCTGCTGCTGTCGCCGACGCCTGTGCGTTATGAACGCCGGCAGCCGCTCGATCCGCAGCGCTACGTCTACCTCGACGGCTGCGTACGCCGCGAAGCGCCGTACATCGTCCCGGACTTCCCACGGCACAACGACGCACCGCTGATCTACCTCAGCTTCGGCAGCCTCGGCGCTGCCGACACCGGGATGATGAAGCGCCTGATCAGCACGATCGAAACCTTGCCGTACCGTTTCCTGGTCAACGTCGGCGCCTACCGCGACATGTACACCACCGTGCCGGACAACGTGTACCTCGACAGCTGGTTCGCCCAGCCCGCCGTACTCAAGGAATGCGATGTGTTCATCCATCACGGCGGCAACAACAGCTTCTGCGAGGCGCTGTACTTCGGTTTGCCGTCGCTGATCATTCCCTATTGCTGGGACGGTCACGACAACGCCGCCCGCGCCGAGGAAGTCGGCGTCGGCCGCTACCTGCCGCGCTTCGCCGATCCCCTGGCCGCCCTGCCCGGCGCCCTCGAACAACTGCTGGCCGACCAAGCGATGAAGCAACGCCTCGCATCGTTCAGCTTGCGCATGCAGGCGACCCGCGGCACCGACATTGCCGCGCGCGCCATTCTCGACCTCTAGCCAAAACAACAAAAACCGTCGGGCAACCGAACGCAATCGTCGCTGCCCGACACACCGCCGGAGTTTCAGCATGAATGCCCCACCGCGTCTCGATGCGCTCGACCACGTCCTGCCCCATCCCTTCTGGCAGGACACTGTCACCCCACCGCCCGCCGCTCCCCCTGTCAGCGCAACCATGCAATGCGACCTGGCCGTGGTCGGTGGCGGATTCACCGGATTGTGGACGGCGCTACTGGCACGCCAGCGCAACCCCAAGCTGAGCATCGCGATCATCGAGGCCCGTCGTTGTGGCGGTGAGGCCAGCGGGCGCAATGGCGGGTTCTGCGCGCCAAGCATTTCCCATGGCGTGTCCAACGCCCTCAAGCGTTGGCCGGATGAAGCGCAGCAACTGATCCGCCTGGGCCGGCAGAACCTTGATGAACTGGCTGCCGATCTGGATCGCTTCGGCATGCAGGTCGAGTTCGAACGCCGGGGCAAGCTCAACGTCGCCAGCCAACCCTGGCAGGTCGGCGGACTGCGCGCCATGCAACGCAACTACGCGCGGTTCGGCATTGACTGCCAGTGGCTGGAAGGCCCTCAACTGGCACAGAAACTCGACTCCCCGGCCTACGTGGCAGGTCTGTTCGAACCCAACTACGCCCTGCTCAATCCGGCGAAAATGGCTGCCGAATTGCGCCGCGTATGCCTTGAGCAAGGCATTCAACTGTTCGAAAACAGCCCGGTGCTGCAACTGGATGCCCACAACGACAGCCTGCGCCTGCGCACGGCCGACGGCGAAATCATCGCCGGGCAGATCGCCCTCGCCACCAACATCGCCCCGCCGCTGCTCGGCCATCTGGCCTCGAGCGTGATCCCGGTCTATGACTACTCGCTGGTCACGGAGCCACTGCGCGATGAACAACTGGCCGCCATCGGCTGGACCGACCGATACGGCATCGCCGATTCCGGCAATCAGTTCCACTACCTGCGCAAGACCGCCGACAACCGCATTCTCTGGGCCGGCTTTGATGCCATCTACCATTTCGGCGGGCGCCGCGACGAGGCCCTGACCCAGCGCCCGCAAAGCTTCCAGCGCCTGGCCGAACAGTTTCAACAGACATTCCCTGCCCTGGGCGATGTGCGCTTCAGCCATGCCTGGGGCGGCATCATCGACACCTCGGCACGCACCACGATGTTCACCGGTTGCGAACATCAGGGCCGCGTTGCCTATGCCCTGGGCTTCACCGGGCAAGGGGTATCGGCCAGCCGTTTTGCCGCGCTGAACATGCTCGACCTGCTGGCCGGGGAACGCACTGAGCGCACCGAGCTGCTGATGACCTCCAAGGCGCCGTTCTGCTTTCCGCCCGAGCCGTTGCGTTATGTCGGCGTGAAACTGGCCCAGCGCTCACTGGCGCGGGAGGACCGCGACGGTCACCGCGACCTGCTGCTCAAGACCTTCGATGCCTTTGGCATCGGCTTCGATTCCTGACCCGGAGACCACCATGTCCACAGCCCTGCCCCGGCACGTCATAGACTTCGCCAGTGAGCTTGCCCCCCGTGACACCGAAATCAACGACCCGGCCGTGGTCGACGCGCCTTATCGCAGCAAGAGTTGGCGGCACTTTGTGGCGCCCGGGAAAAACGCCGTGGCCGGCATCTGGGAGGCGGGACCGCACCGGGAGCGTTGCCAGTGCGATTACGATGAGCTGTGCCACATTCTCGAGGGCACGGTGCGCCTGACCGATGCCGAAGGCGTCGCGTGCACGTTCGGCCCCGGTGATTCCTTCGTGGTCGCCAGCGGATTCCAGGGCACCTGGGAAAACCTCACCCCGGTGCGCAAGGTCTACTTCATCCTCGGCTAACCGCGCGATGAAAGGAGCACCAAACAACCTGTGGCGAGGGAGCTTGCTCCCGTTCGGCTGCGCAGCAGTCGCAAACCCTGTTTACCAGTTGATACCTGAGTGCTCAGATTTTGGGGCCGCTGCGCGACCCAGCGGGAGCAAGCTCCCTCGCCACAGGTGCCGGTGGTTTGTCCTTTAAGGGGTTACTGCCGTACCAGATTGCGCCCATTGCGCTTGGCCTGGTACAGCGCGTCGTCGGCGCGGGTCAGCAGGCTTTCCGGCGTGTCGCCGGGTTGTGCATGGGCCACGCCGAACGACGCAGTGATGGTGTCCAGCACGGTATCGGTGCCCCGGGCCTTGACCCGCAGCGACTGGATTTTCAGACGCAGGCGCTCGGCAAACGCACCCGCCGCCGCCAGATCCGGGCAATCCGTGAGCACCACGCAGAACTCCTCACCGCCGTAACGCGCCGCGAACGCTTCGCCCGACAGCGAGTCACGCAACACCCGGGCAACATGCTGAAGAACACGGTCCCCCAATGGATGGCCGTACTGATCGTTGAATTGCTTGAAGTGGTCGATATCCAGCATCACCAGCGCCACGCCGGACGCCGCGTCATTCATCGCCTGTTCAAGCTTGCGGTTGAAGGTGCTGCGGTTGAGCAATTCGGTCAGGCCATCGAGGGTCGCGGCCAGTTGGGCGCGCTCCAGCTTGTCGCGCAGGCTTTTGATCTCGTGTTGCGCCGACTGCAACTGGGCGAGGAAGTGTTCCTGCTGCCCCTGCATCAGCCGGGTGCTTTGTTGCAGCTGGATCAGGATGCTCGGCAAGCGCTCGCTGGCCGGCTCTTCGAGCATTTGCAGGTACTGGCCAAGGCTGGCCTGGAAGTTCTGGTTACCCTTCACGCTGCGCGAGACATCGCGCTCCATGTCGTCGACCAGGTTGATCGCTTCCTGCTGCCCGGAGCGGGCGTCCGCCAGTTCGTCGCGGATGATGTACTCGCGAAACAGCCTGGCCGCCGACTCCGGCGGGAAAGCGTCGAAATCGTTGACCACCCGGTCCAGGTGCCGGTTGAGTTCCGGCTCCTGGCCCTTGCTGTAGGTGTACCAGAGCGCGTAGTGCACCGGGTTGGGCGGAATGTTGTGACGAACCATCAGCGGCACTGCCTGCTTGAGCAACGCCGCTGCCTCACGGGAATCTTCTGGATACAGCGCTAGAACAGTCGCACGCGTGTCGGATTGGCTCATGGCTTCACTGTGGTTGTTTATCATTGGCGATCGGCAGGCTCGCTGAGCATAACCATACGCCCGACAAACGGCTATCCCGAATTACAGCCTCATTTCAACCCGGTACGCCTGTTCCAGCGTCCTTTATATGTTGCCCGACATCAGACTCGCCACGTTCTGCCGGCGACGGTAAGCGGTATCGCGGTTCGCCAGCCAGTAGTACAGCGGCGTCGTGACGATCAAACCCACCAGCCACGACAGATCCGCGCCATCGATATGCACTGCCACGGGGCCGGTGTAGATCGGCGTGTTCATGAACGGAATCTGCACCACGATGCCGATGGCGTAGGCCAGCAGCGCCTGCGGGTTGAAGCGCCCATAGATACCGCCGTCGACGCGGAAGATCGAGGCGATGTCGTAGTCACCCTTGTGGATCGCGTAGAAGTCGATGAGGTTGATCGCGGTCCACGGCACCAGCACCACCAGCAACGCCAGCACCAGGTCGACGAAGTGCCCGATGAAATCCGCCGAGGCGCCGATGGCCGCCACGCAGCAACCGGCGAGGATGATCAGCGACAGCACCGCCCGGCTCTGCGCGGTCGGAATCCAGCGGTGGGCGAAGGTTTGCAGCAAGGTGATCACCGAGAGCACCGCGCCGTACAGGTTCAGGGCGTTATGGCTGATCACGCTGAGCAGGAACAGCACCAGCATCAACGGGCCGATGGCACCGGTGGCGAGTTTCACCGCGTCCATGGTGTCCATGCCCACGGGCGTGGCCAGCACGGCGACGGCGCCGAACACGAAGGACAGGATCGAGCCCAGCGACGAACCCAGGTAGGTCGCCCAGAAGGTCGAGCTGACCTTGACGTCCTTCGGCAGGTAACGCGAGTAATCGGACACGTACGGCGCGAACGCGATCTGCCACAGCGCTGCCAGCGACACCGTGGCCAGCCAGCCGGAGATGTTGAAACTGCCGCGGGTGAGGAAGTCATCGGTCTGCACGTGGGTCAGGATGTAGCCGAAGCCCAGCACGATGCCCAGGCCCAGCACCCAGGTGCCGATGCGATTGAGCACATGGATGAAGCGGTAGCCAATGATGCCGATGATCCCCGAACCGAGGCCGCCGAGGACGATGCCCACCGATACCGGCACACTTTCGACCACGCCATGCAGCGACTTGCCGGCCAGGACGATGTTGGAGGCAAAGAAGCCGATGTACATCACGCCGGCAATCACCACCACCAGCAACGCGCCCAGGGAACCGAACTGCGCGCGACTCTGGATCATCTGCGGAATGCCCATCTGCGGGCCTTGCGCCGAGTGCAGCGCCATCAGCACCCCACCGACCAGGTGGCCGACGATGATCGCGACAATGCCCCAGACCAGGTTCAGGTGGAACAACTGCACGCCGAGCGCACCGGTGACGATGGGCAACGGCGCGATATTGCCGCCGAACCACAGGGTGAACAGATCTTTGACCTTTCCGTGGCGATCCTCAGGAGGGACGTACCCGATCGTGTGTTTCTCGATGAGCGGGGCGGATGAAGCGGTGGTGGACATGACGAACTCCAAGGCAAGGATGAGTACGTGTTCGTACTTCGGTGTGCGCAAACGGGACGGCGCATTTCTTGTTGGAGACGATCATGGACAAAGAGCGCGGGGAGGAAAATTAGTTAATTTGTGCCTTTAAACCTTAAAAAAGATTGCGCAGTAATGGCCATTTATCAGCAGGAAAAACCAATAAAATTCCGAACGACGAAATCCCTGTGGGAGTGAGCCTGCTCGCGATGGCGGTGGACCAGTCAACGAAGATGTTGGATCTGATGGCCTCATCGCGAGCAAGCTCGCTCCCACAGGGTCCTGTGTGCGCCACACTTTGTGGGAGCGGGCTTGCTCGCGATGGCAGTGGACCAGTCAATGAAGATATTGGATCTGATGGCCTCATCGCGAGCAAGCTCGCTCCCACAGGGTCCTGTGTGCGCCACACTTTGTGGGAGCGAGCTTGCTCGCGATGGCGGTGGCACATCCAGCATCGATGTGACTGACATACCGCCTTCGCGAGCAAGCCCGCTCCCACAGGGGGTTATGCGGTGCCTGTATCAGCGTGCAGCCCAGGCGTTGAAGCGCTGTTCAAGCTCTTCGCCATGGTCGACCCAGAACTCTGCGTCCACCGCCCGGGCGCCGGCCAGGTTGGCTTCGGCGGTTGGCAGTTGTTCCTGCACGTCCTTGGGCAGCAGCGGCAGGGTCTGGCGATGCACCGGCCCGTAGGGGATGCTTTCCGAGAAGACTTTTTGCGTCTGCGGCTGGCTGGCGAACGCGATGAAGTTTTCCGCCAGTGCCTTGTTCGGTGTGCCTTTGACCACCGCCCAGTATTCCGGGTCGTACAGGCTTTGCGGCCAGACGATGCTCAGCTTCATGCCTTCCTTTTGCGCCGAGGCGATCCGGCCGTTGTAGGCCGCGCTCATCACTACGTCGCCGGCCACCAGCCATTGCGCCGGCTGGGCGCCCGCCTCCCACCACTGGATGTTCGGCTTGATCTGGTCGAGCTTGGCAAAGGCCCGGGTCACGCCTTGTGGGGTGTTCAGGACCTTGTAAATGTCATCCGCCTTGACGCCGTCGGCCAGCAAGGCGATTTCCAGGGTGTACTTGGCGCTCTTGCGCAGGCCGCGCTTGCCCGGGAAGTCGGCGACGTTCCAGAAGTCCGCCCAGGATTGCGGCGCCTTGGCCTGCTTGCTCTGGTCATAGGCCATGACCATCGACCAGACGTAAGTGGCCACCCCGCATTCGGTCAGCGCACCGGGCACGAAGTTCGCCGAATCACCGAAGCGCCCGGCGTCAAGCTTCTCGAACAGCCCCTCCTCACAGCCGCGCAACAGCTCGGGGCTTTCGACTTCCACCACGTCCCAGCTGGTGTGACCGGCCGAGACCATGGCCTTGATCTTCGACAGCTCGCCGTTGTACTCACCGGCGATGATGTTGCCCGCGCCGCTGGCGTTGAAGGGCTGGAAGTAGGCTTTATCCTGGGCCTGCTTGGTAGCACCACCGAAGGAAATCACGGTGAGGTCCTGGGGGGCCGCCCATACACTGGCACTCAACAACGCCAGGGCAAACGGAACACTGCAACGCAAGGATCTGGACATGGATCGCTTCCTCGAAAGTATGGGTTCGCACACTGACCAATGCCGATTCGTCACCTGTAGGAGCCGGCTTGCCGGCGATGGCGGCGGATCGGTCAAAACCGATGTCGCCTGCCAAATCGCTATCGCCGGCAAGCCGGCTCCTACAGGTGATTGAGCGGAATCAGCCCTGTTGACCCATTGTTGTTATTGCTCACTCAGATACACCGCCAGGCGATCCATCAGGCGGTCACAGGCCGCCATCTGGTCGACGCTGACAAATTCATCGGGCTTGTGCCCCTGGTCCATGCTGCCGGGACCGCAGACCACGGTCGCAATCCCGGCCTGATTGAACAGCCCGCCTTCGGTGCCAAAGGCCACGGTGCCGAAATCATCGCTGCCGCACAGCTCGGCAATCAGCCGGGCGGCGGCGCTGTCGGCGGGTGTCGCCAGGCCCGGATAGGCCGAGATTTTTTCAAAGCGAATGGCGGTATCGGTGTCCACGGCCTGCATGGCCGGCAGCAACGTCTGCTCGGCGTAGTCCTGCAACTCATCGACGACCACTTGCGGAGCGAAGTCCGGCAAGGCGCGGATCTCGAAATCGAAACGGCAGTCCGCTGGCACGATGTTCAGCGCCGTACCGCCCTGGATCACGCCGACCTGCACGGTCGAGAACGCCGGATCGAAGCGCTTGTCGTGCAATGACGGCCGGGCCAGGGTGGCGCCGATGTCGCCCAGCCGACCGATCAGGCGCGCGGCCTGCTCGATGGCATTGACCCCATAAGGCGCGTAGGCCGAATGACAGGCCGCACCACGCACGTGGCAACGCATCGCCAGCTTGCCCTTGTGGCCGAGCACCGGCTTGAGCTCGGTCGGCTCGCCGATCAAACACAACGCCGGAGCCGGAATGCGTTGGGGCAACACCTCCAGCAAACCGCGCACGCCAAGGCAGCCGACCTCTTCGTCATAGGAAAACGCCAAATGCACCGGGCGCTTCAAAGGGCTGGCGAGAAACACCGGCACGGCGGCCAGCACCGAGGCCAGATAGCCTTTCATGTCCGCGGTGCCACGACCGTAAAGCTTGCCGCCCGCCTCGCTCAAGTTGAACGGCTCGACCGTCCAGGCCTGGCCGTCCACCGGCACCACATCGGTGTGACCGGACAGCACGATGCCGCCGGCCACGCTCGGGCCGACCGTGGCCAACAGATTGGCCTTGGTCCGCTCGGCGTTGTAGATCAGTTCGCACGCCACGCCCAGCCCGTGCAGGTAGTCACGCACGAACTCGATCAGCTCGAGGTTCGAATCGCGGCTGACCGTGGCGAACCCAATCAATCGCGCGAGCATGGCGCGGCTGCGCAACTCACTCATCGCCGGGCACTCCATAGGCGGGGGCTAGGGTCGGATTGAGCGCGCGCGTCAGGTAGTCCTGCAATTGCGGCTCGTAGGCCGTCCACAGTTTGCCCAGCTCGCCGATCGGGTTTTCATCGGCCCAATCCACCCGCAGGTCGACAATCGGCCAGGTCAGGTCACCGACCACCGACAACGCCGCCGAGTGCACCGCGCCCGCTTCGCCGCCGGCGTCCTGCCCGGCCTGCAAGGCGTTCATCAGGCGGGTGGCGAGGCAGCCTTCGCTGTTTTCGAAGGCCGCGACCATCGCCTCGATCACCCCACTGTTGGCCAGCAGATTGCCGGCTGCCACGCATTGGTCTCCGGCCACCGCGTTGTTGATGCCCAGCGCATGGTTGCCGCTGAACACCGCCGTACGCCCATGGGCATCCACCACCGCCACCTGGCGGTACTGGCTGTAGCCGTTGCGGGTCAACGAGTGGTCCAGCGCCTGGGGCGGCGCCGAGCCGTTGGCCAGTTCATCGAGGATCTGCGGGCCGAGGGCCGGCAGCGTGATGTTCTGGCTCGACACCGCGCCGACCCCGGCACGCAGCCAGGGGCAGCGCGCACCGACGGCGATGCTCGAAGAACTGATGGCAATGCCCAGCTGGCCGGTCTCGGCGCAGCGACCCACGATGGAAAAAGTCATGGCGAAGTCCTTATTCAGGGATAACGGCAATCACGTCGATTTCCATCAGCCACTGCGGCTGGCCGAGGGCACTGACCACCAGCCCGGTGGAAATCGGGAACACACCCTTGAGCCACTTGCCGACCTCCTGGTACACCGGCTCGCGATAGCGCGGGTCGATCAGGTAGGTGGTGGTCTTGACGATGTGGCTCAGGTCGCTGCCCGCCTCTTCCAGCAATTGCTTGACGTTGCGCATGGCCTGTTCGGCCTGGGCGCGCGGATCACCGAGGCCCACCAGCTGGCCGTTGAAGTCGGTGCCAACCTGACCACGCACATACACGGTATTGCCGGCGCGCACGGCCTGGCACAAATCGTTGTCCAGCGTCTGGTTCGGGTAGGTGTCTTTGGTGTTGAACATGCGGATGCGGGTATGAGTAGGCATTAACGAACTCCCATGAGGCTGGCTTTCTGAACAGGTGCGCGGGCGGCGTCGGCTTGACGCTGGGTCGCATCCCGATAGTTGAAATAGGTGTGCTGTTTAACGATGTGATCAGCGATGTGCTTGGCGTCGTGCCAAACGCCCCAGATGAACGCGGAGCCACGACGGGACTGCCACGGCAACCCGACGAAATACACGCCGGGCTCGGCCGACACGCCGCGCTGGTGCTGTGGCTTGCCGTTCTCCTTGAAGGCATCGACCTTCAGCCAGCTGTAGTCGGTGGAGTAACCGGTGGCCCAGATGATCGTGGTCACGCCGGCCTTGACCAGGTCCAGTTCCAGGATTGGATTTGTCACGCAATCCGGATCGGCCAGCATGGCCCGGGCTTCCGGTTCCAGCGGCAGGTCGAGGCCATTGCGTTCGATATAGGCGTCGGCCTTGTCGAGCAGCGCGAGGTAGTTTTCATCGCCACGGCGGATGTTGTCGGCGAGGTTGTTTTCGAAACTCACCACAGCGCCATTGAATGATTGAGTCAGGCCGACCAGGGTCATGCCCTGATGCGCCAGGCGGCGGAAGTCCACGGTGTGGCCGCCACGGGCACCGCTCACGGCGATGGTCACGTGTTCCTTGCCCGGCTGCATGGCCTCGGCATCCCACTCGCCCAGCACCCCCAGCCACCAGCAGAAATCGCGGTTGCGATAGGCGCGCGGCGGACGGTCGTGGGCGCCGACCGAGAGGTAGACCTGTTTGCCGGAACGTTGCAGCTCATCGGCGATCTGCACGCCCGACGACCCGGCGCCCACCACCAGCACGGCGCCTTCGGCCAGTTGCTGCGGGTTGTAGTACTGGGCGGAGTGAATCTGGCTGATGCCGGCCATTGACGGGGCAATCGGCGGTATGGCCGGACGCTGGAACGGGCCGGTGGCGACCACCACGTGGCGGGCCTCGATCACGCCATCAGAGGTTTCAACGGTGAAACCCGGACGGTCGGCATTACGTTGTACGCTCTTGACTTCAACACCGGTGCGGATCGGCGCGTTGAACTTGCGGGCGTAGGCTTCGAAGTACTCGGCCACCTGCTCTTTGCCGGCGAAGGCGTCCGGGTCCAGGCCATCGAACTCCAGGCCCGGAAAGCGGTCGTGCCAGGCAGGACCGTTGGCCACCAGCGAATCCCAGCGGCCGGTGCGCCAGGCTTCGGCGATACGGTTGCGCTCCAGCACGAGGTGGGGCACACCGAGTTTGCTCAGGTGTTCACTCATGGCCACGCCGGCCTGGCCGGCGCCAACAACAAGCGTATCAATTACGGTTTTATCAACTGTCATGGCTGTGCACTTCTGAAAGGTGGTTTGATTCAGGTCGGTCATGGCTGCCGCCTCGATTCTGATCACTGTTGTTCTTCTGCTGCGGCTATCGGTATCAGGGTGTTGGCCGCATTCTGTTCGGAGCCGGGAAATAGCGAAATTATGTTTTTTGTGGTTGCTGGCGAGGAAAAAGCGTCGAGGTGACCGGCTGGCCGTGCGAGGTTGCGGTCGACCCGATCCCGGCCTATGGTCCAAGCGATGCATTGCCCGCGACCGGCGCGAAGACCCGGCGCGGATTGCTGTCCATCCAGTGCGGATCCACGCAAGGAGTGATGACATGCCCGACTATTCCCGTCCTGCCGTACTCGAACTGATTGGCAATACCCCGCTGGTACGCGTCAGCCGGTTCGATACCGGTCCCTGCACGCTGTTTCTCAAACTCGAATCACAGAACCCCGGCGGTTCGATCAAGGACCGCATCGGTCTGGCCATGATCGACACCGCCGAACGCGACGGTCGCCTGCGCCCCGGCGGCACCATCGTCGAAGCCACCGCCGGCAACACCGGCCTGGGCCTGGCCCTGGTCGGCCGCGCCAAGGGCTATCGCGTAGTGCTGGTGGTGCCGGACAAGATGTCCACCGAGAAGGTCCTGCACCTCAAGGCCATGGGCGCCGAGGTCCACATCACCCGCTCCGATGTCGGCAAGGGCCATCCCGAGTACTACCAGGACGTCGCCGCGCGGTTGGCGGCGGAAATTCCCGATGCGTTCTTCGCCGACCAGTTCAACAACCCGGCCAACCCCCTGGCCCACGAATGCAGCACCGCGCCGGAGATCTGGGCGCAAACCCAGCATGATGTGGACGCCATCGTCGTCGGCGTCGGATCGGCCGGCACCCTCACCGGCCTGACCCGCTTCTTCAAACGCGTGCAGCCGGACCTGGAAATGGTCCTGGCCGACCCGGTCGGTTCGGTGATGGCTGAATACAGCCGCGGTGGCACCCTCCCCACCCCCGGTTCCTGGGCGGTGGAAGGCATCGGCGAAGACTTCATCCCGTCGATTGCCGACCTGTCGAGCGTGCGCCACGCCTATTCGATCAGCGACGAGGAAAGCTTCGACCATGCCCGCCAGTTGCTGCGCGCCGAAGGCATACTCGGCGGCTCGTCCACCGGTACCTTGCTGGCGGCGGCGCTGCGTTACTGCCGCGAACAGACCCAGCCGAAACGGGTGGTGAGCTTCGTCTGCGACACCGGTACGCGTTACCTGTCGAAGGTCTACAACGACCAGTGGATGAACGATCAGGGCCTGCTGCAACGCAAGCACTACGGCGACCTGCGCGACCTGATCGCGCGGCGTTTCGAGGATGGCCGGGTGATCAGCGTCGGCCCCGACGACACCCTGCTCACCGCATTCCAGCGCATGCGTCTGGCGGACGTGTCGCAATTGCCGGTGCTGGTGAAGGGTCAGCAACTGGTCGGCGTGATCGACGAGTCCGACATCCTGCTGGGGGTGCATGAAGACGTTGCGCACTTCCGTAAAACCGTGGCCAGCGCCATGACCGACAAACTGCAGACCCTGTCCCCCGCTGCCACCCTGGCGGAACTGGAGGCCGAGCTGGGCCGTGGGCTGGTGGCGATCATCCAGGATGCCTCGGGTTTCCACGGCCTGATTACCCGAACCGACATGCTCAACCATTTGCGGAGATCCCTGCCATGAGTCAACAGGACAAAAACGCCCCGCCTCAGGGCTTCGCCACCCGGGTGATCCATGCCGGGCAAACGCCGGACCCATCGACCGGGGCCTTGATGCCGCCGATCTACGCCAACTCCACCTACCTGCAACAGAGCCCCGGGGTGCACAAGGGCCTCGACTACGGGCGCTCGCACAACCCGACGCGCTGGGCCCTGGAGCGCTGCGTGGCCGACCTCGAAGGCGGCACCCGGGGCTTTGCCTTCGCCTCGGGGCTGGCAACCATTTCCACGGTGCTGGAACTGCTCGATGCCGGTTCGCACGTCGTCTCCGGCAACGACCTGTACGGCGGCACCTTCCGCCTGTTCGACAAGGTGCGCCAGCGCAGCGCCGGGCATCGCTTCAGCTTTGTCGACCTGACCGACCTGGCGGCGTTCGAGGCGTCCCTGCAGGACGACACCCGCATGGTCATGGTCGAGACCCCGAGCAATCCGCTGCTGCGCCTCACCGACCTCGCCGCCATCGCCCGCACCTGCCGCGCGCGCGGCATCATCTGCGTGGCCGACAACACCTTCGCCAGCCCGTGGATCCAGCGCCCGCTGGAACTGGGTTTCGACATCGTGCTGCACTCGACCACCAAATACCTCAACGGCCACTCCGACGTGATCGGCGGCATCGCCGTGGTCGGGCAGAACGCCGAACTGGCCGAGCGCCTGGGCTTTTTGCAAAACGCCGTCGGTGCCATCGCCGGGCCGTTCGACGCCTTCCTCACCCTGCGCGGGGTGAAGACCCTGGCCCTGCGCATGGAACGCCATTGCAGCAACGCACTGGAACTGGCGCAGTGGCTGGAGCGTCAGCCGCAAGTCTCCCGGGTCTACTACCCCGGCCTGCCCTCGCACCCGCAGCACGAACTGGCCCAGCGGCAAATGCGCGGATTCGGCGGGATGATCTCCCTCGACCTCAACAGCGACCTGGCCGGCGCCAAACGCTTCCTCGAGAACGTGCAGATCTTCGCCCTGGCCGAAAGCCTGGGCGGCGTGGAAAGCCTGATCGAACACCCGGCGATCATGACCCACGCCACCATCCCGCCCGATACCCGGGCAGAGCTGGGGATTGGCGATGGGTTGGTGCGGTTGTCGGTGGGGGTTGAGGACGTCGAGGACTTGCGCGCAGATCTGGCGCAGGCGTTGGCGCGGATGTAAGCAACCTCAATGGCAGGACACAGCACAACCTGTGGGAGCGGGCTTGCTCGCGAAGACGGCGGCACATCCAACATCGATGTGACTGACACACCGCTTTCGCGAGCAAGCGCGCTCCCACAAGTCTTTTTTTGGCCTTGAGGGTTGGTGCGGTTGTCGGTGGGGGTTGAGGATGTCGAAGACTTGCGCGCGGACCTGGCGCAGGCGTTGGCAAGGATGTAAGCAACCTGAATTGTAGGACACAACACAACCTGTGGGAGCGGGCTTGCTCGCGAAGACGGCGGCACATCCAACAT
>NZ_AKJO01000099.1:0-32569 GCF_000282295.1 Pseudomonas sp. GM33 | reverse complement strand
GTGAGCTGGATAAACGCGGCGCACTTGAGTCCATCGCCAGCAGGCTGGCTCCTACAGGTTCCCGGGACTAGGTGAAGGCCCCGGTTTGTCTTCAGGGATTGGCTACCTGCGCCGGCACCACTGCCATGTGCGGGTCGTTCCAGCTGAACCGATAGGCTTTGCCGGCCTCTGGCAGCTGGCATTTGCCGTTGTCGGCATCCACCCCCACGATCGACCAGTTCGCCCGTGAGTTTTCGCCCAGTTCACGGGCCGCTTCGGCTTTGAAACACTGGTTCAAAACATCATCCGGCACCAAGGCGTAGGCCTTGGGGTGTTCGCGCAGATACAGCGCGGCCTTCTCGATGGACGAGTTATCCATGCCGAAATGCACGATCGGCTGGCGGGCGAACAACCAGTGCCCCTCCTCCCAGTTGACCAGCACCAGATCGGCGCCCTGGGTCATGCTCGCCGCCTGCGCCATCAGCACCTGATCGATGTTGGTGCCGTCCTTGAGCGGTTCGATGAAACCCCGGGCGAACCACAGCGCGAACCAGGTCGCCACCAGTGCCGGGAACACCCGACGCAAACGCGGGTGCTTTTTGAACCAGCGCTTGAGCAGCCATGGAATCAGCGGCGCGGCGACCAGCACCAGCCCCGGCAGCGCCGGATAGATGTACAGCTTGCGCTTGCCCGTGCTGATGCAGAAAAACAGCACCACCAACACCACCCAACCGAGCAACACCAGGACCCGGCCGTCACGCTTTTGCAACTGACGGCGCCAGGCAGGCACCAACCAAGGCAGCACCAGCACCAACGGTAGCCAGTACTGCGGAATAACGTTGGTGAAGAAGTACCAGAACGGTTCGCGGTGATGCCACGCGGCGGCATAGCGGCCCGCGGTCTGGTGCAGGAGGATCTCCCGCGCATAGGCAATTTCGTCGGCGCTGCCATTGAAGGCGATGGACAAGGCCAGGGGCAACAGCCAGATCGCGATGGCGCCAAGCATCAGCGCAACCCCCAGCAACCACTTGCGCGCCTCGCCGGGCATGGCCACCACACCGGGCCAGCCTTTGCGCACCGCATAGGCGTACGGGATCAGCAACAGCGCCGGCAGGAAACCCACGCCCTTGGTGATCACGCCGATGCCCATGGCCGCGCAACCGGCGTAAAACCAGCGCCACGCCGGGCCGAGCAGCAGGTGCCGCGCCAGGCCGTAGAGGCCAAGCGAAGTGAACAGAATCAAAAAACTGTCGATCTGACCGGTGCGCAGGATGCTGTAGGTCTGATAGGTCGCCAGGTACAGCAGTGCGGCGTTGCGCCCGATACGCTGGGTCCACAGGCGACGGCCCAGGTCATAGACCATCGCCGTGACCGTCACGGCCGAAAACAGTCCCGGCAGGTAGAGCGCGATGTTGGGCTTGCCGGTCAGCCAGGAGAAGAACGCCACCGTCCACATGAAAATCGGCGGTTTGTCGCCGTAGATCTCGGCGGCACGGTGCGGGATCAGCCACGAGCCGTTTTGCAGCATCTCCAGGGCGACGCCGAGGAAGCGCTCCTCATCCACGTTCTGTGCCTGGCGTAGCCCCAGCCCCGCGCCGATCAACAACAGGGCAAGCAGCATCAGCCCCAGGCACTCGACCCGGGGCGACAACGATCTACGCATGGTTTATTCCTTCACGCTGCGGCTTTTGGCAATCAATTGCAGGTTGCGAAAATAGACGATGGAGCCAAAGGCCTGCCCGGCAATGAACACCGGATCCTGACGGTAGATGGCGTAGGCCAGCAGCAAGGAGCTGCCAACGATGCTCAGGTACCAGAAGCTGGTCGGGATCACGCTGCGCTTTTTGTACTCGCTGTACAGCCACTGCAGGACAAACCGCCCGGTAAAGGCAATCTGCCCTGCAAAGCCGACCACCAGCCACAGGGTTTCACGGGTCAGCATCATCCCTGGAGCTCCTGGGCAATGGTGTTCAGCCGCGTTCGCTTGATCAGCCACCAGACACCGAACAAATCGAGAATGCCCACCAGCGCGCGGTCGAGGTTGCCGTATTTCGACACCCCGGCCGTGCGCGGCCGGTGGTTGACCGGGTGCACGATCATGCGCCCGTTGTGACGCTGGATCAGCGCCGGAATGAAGCGGTGCATGTGGTCGAAGTACGGCAGGCGCAGGAACGCCGTGCGCTCGATCAGCTTCAGGCCGCAACCGGTGTCCGGGGTGGCGTCCTTGAGCAGGCGCCGGCGCAGGTTGTTGGCGAACCGCGAGGCGTAGCGTTTGCTCGCGGTATCGCGGCGATTGACCCGGTGCCCGGCGACCAGTTGCACATCGACCTTGCCCGGTTCGCCGCGCACCAGCGCCAGCATGCCGGGAATGTCCGCCGGGTCGTTCTGGCCGTCGCCATCGAGGGTCGCCAGCCATTGCCCGCGCGCCTCGCGGGCGGCGTGGTACAGCGAGGTGCTCTGCCCCAGCGACCGCTCGTGATGGAGGATGCGCAAGGTGTTCAAGCCATCGTGGCGGATCTGCCGCAGTTCCTGCAGGGTCGCATCGGTGCTGCCATCGTCGACCACGATGATTTCGTACGACTCATGGGCCAACGCCACGCGGATTTCCTCTAGCAGCGGTTTGAGGTTGTTCGCTTCGTTCTTGGCGGGAATCAGTACGGATACAAAAATGTCTTGGCTCATGGGGTCCCTCTCGCCTTTTATGATTTTTTCGAGATCAGAGGCGAACGCTTCAAATCCGGTAGAACTGCCGATACCACTGCACAAATTCTGCGACGCCGGTTTCCAGCGTCACCTGCGGGCTGAAGCCCACCCATTCGGCCAGTGCCGAGACATCGGCCCAGGTCTTGACCACATCACCGGCCTGCATCGGCAGGTAGTTGCGTCGGGCCTGCAGATGCAGGGCCGACTCCAGGCACTCGACGAAATCCAGCAACGCCACCGGTTTTCCACGCCCGATGTTGAAGAGCCGGTTGACGCCAGCGGCGCCGCCTCGCGGCACCGGAGGCTTTGGACGCAGTCGGGCGATGCCTTCAACAATGTCGTCGACGTAGGTAAAGTCGCGTGACATCTGGCCCTGGTTGTAAATGTCGATGGGCAGGCCTTTGAGGATGGCGTCGGTAAACTTGAACAGCGCCATGTCCGGGCGGCCCCACGGGCCGTAGACGGTAAAAAAGCGCAGGCCACTGGCTTTCAAGCCATACAAATGGCAGTAACTTTCGGCCAACAGTTCATTGGCACGCTTACTGGCGGCGTACAGCGATACGGGATGTTCGACAGGGTCATCGACACTGAACGGCATCTTGCTGTTGGTGCCGTACACCGAACTGCTCGAGGCGTAGATCAGGTGCTCGGGGCGATGGTGCCGACAGGCTTCCAGCACATTGAGAAAACCCACCAGGTTCGACTGGGCATAGACATCCGGGTTGTCCAGCGAATAACGCACCCCGGCTTGCGCCGCCAGGTGCACCACCTCGGTAAAACCGTGGTCGCGGAACAGGTCCATCAGGGCCGGTTTGTCGACGATGTCCATTTTCCGGAAGCGAAAACCCGGCAAAGTCTCAAGCACCTTGAGGCGTGCGTGCTTGAGTTCCACGTCGTAGTAGTCGTTGAGGTTGTCGATACCGACGACCTCCTGCCCCTCGCGGCACAAGCGCTGGACCGTATGAAAACCGATGAAACCGGCGGCACCGGTGACCAGGACGGTCATGGGAGGCACGCCATCGACAGCGCCGTGATCGGCGCGAGATTACTGATCCAGACCCTCATCAGCTTCATGTGTGGTTCCTGCTTATCGCGTCATTTGCGCACGGTTACGTTATGAAGCTTATAAAACAGAAACATTTCAGTTTCGATAGCACCTCGCACGGTCTCAAAAAAATAAAATATTTGGCCGAAATCACCGCTGCTATCTGGCCGATCCGTCATGGGGTTTGTAAAAGCGGAACAAGCCGATATCCACGGTCTTGATGTATTTCCTGGCCCAATCCGGCTTGGCCGTACGGTCATGGAAATACAAGGCACCCTGGGTGCGATCCGGCAGCTCTTTGTTCAGGGCCTTGCGCGCGATTTCCTTGGCCATCGCATATGGCACCTCTTCCTGGACCGAATCGGATTTGCCGTCACACCACCAGGAGAACTGACAACTCTTGGTCTCCGAACCCTGCTTGACCACCTTGCACACCGTGTCCGGAAAGCCCTCGTGGCCCAGGCGATTCATGACCACGTTGGCCACCGCCTCCATGTCGGCAGCGTCCTTGCCCTTGGCTTCCCAGTAAATGGAACGGGCCAGGCACGTGATCGCATCGTCCAGCGGTGCGGCACCCGCCGGGTCAACGGCCTGGACCTCGGACGGGGTAATGGCTTCGACCTTGGGTTCCGTTGCGGGCTTTTTGTTTTCGGCGGCCTTCTGTTCCAGCACCTCGGCCTTGTTCTCGGCCGACTCCTTTTTTTGTTCCTGATCCGTAGCCGATACCGGGCCGGTGAACAGCGTGAGGGCAAGGCAGGTGGCGATCCAGTCGAGGCGCATGGTTGGTGTTACTCGGTGAGTGGTTCGATTCAGTCTAGTAGTGAAATGATTTCGCCCACCCCACTACACTCTGGATAAATCCGTTGTCTTAAATGGGCCAACTTCGCGCATCATGAGCGCCATCTGCTCAAGGGGGATTTTCATGGGATTCATCTCATCCGCAATGCGCCTGGCCGGTTTGTCACTGGGACTGGTATGTGCCGCCAACGCCATGGCGGCGGACGAAGCGCAATTGATCGAATCGATCAACCTCTACCGCAGCCAACTGCAGCGCTGTGCCGGCCAGGTGTCATCGGAGCTGCCGCCGCTGTCGGCCGACCCGCGCCTGGTGCTGAGCGCCCCGAGCATCGGTGATCTGCAGCAAGCCATGGCCGCTGCCGGTTATCCGATGAAAAACGTGCAGGCCATCAGCCTGTCCGGACCTCGCGATGCAGCCGCGGCGATGAAGGCGATCCAGGAGAGTTTTTGCCAGATCGTCCTCGACCCGCAATTCGTCGATGTTGGCGTCTTCCGCCAGGACCGGCAATGGCGCATCGTGGTCGCTCGGCCATTGTTGAGCGCAAGCCTGGGCGACGCGCAGGCCGAAGGCCAGAAGCTGCTCACCGAACTCAACGCCGCACGCACCCGCCCACGCCAGTGCGGCGCGCAATCCTTCGCCGCCGCACCACCGCTGGCCTGGAACGCCACACTGGCCAGCGCCGCCGAAGGCAACTCGCGCTCCATGGCCAACAACAACTATTTCGACCACAAGGACCGCGACGGCCGCACCCCGGGCGACCGCGCAGAACTGGCCGGCTACGACTTCCAGCAGATCGGCGAAAACATCGCCGCCGGGCAAGACACTGCACACAAGGTAGTCGAAGGCTGGCTGACCAGCCCCGGCCACTGCGCCAACCTGATGAACCCGCAGTTCCGCGAACTGGGCGCGGCGTATGCGACCGATCCGAAGAGCGATGCGGGGATTTACTGGACGGCGATGTTTGGGGCGCAGTAAGAACTGAACCTGGCACGAACAATGTGGCGAGGGAGCTTGCTCCCGCTGGGCTGCGAAGCGGCCCCAAAAAAGGGCCTGCTGCGCAGTCCAGCGGGAGCAAGCTCCCTCGCCACAGGTGATTCATCACTCCTGTTATTTCCGTGTTTTTGCAACGTGCGTCAGTGACTACTCATCCCCGCCGCCTGCATCAACACCCGCAACGCCCCCGCCACCACCCCCAACGCAACCACACTGCCCAGCCAGATCAACACCAGCCACCCAAGGCGCTTATACCAAGGCGCCGATGCCGGTTCACGGGAATCAATGGTAGCCATCGCCAATCCTCACTTTGCCGCGGAACACGTAGTAGCTCCAGACCGTGTACATCAGGATGATCGGCAGGATGAACAGCGCCCCGATCAGGATGAACAACTGGCTGGTCGGTGGTGACGCCGCGGCCCACAGGCTGATCGACGGCGGCACGATGTTCGGCCAGATACTGAACGCCAGACCTATGTACCCCAGGAACACCAGCATCAGGGTAAAGGCGAACGGCCAATGGGTGTGGCGTTGGCGCAGGGTCTTGAGCAAGCCGAACATCGCCAGCAAGGCCAGCACCGCCAGGCCTGCGAACATTGCCAGGTGCGCATGGGCAAACCAGCGGGTGGCGATGTCCGGATGCAGGATCGGCGTCCACACACAGATCACACCGATCACCGCCAACAGCAACCAGGCCAGGGGCCGGGTGAACAGGCGCATCCGCGATTCGAGCATGCCTTCGGTCTTGACCAGCAACCAGGTGCTGCCGAGCAGGGCATAGGCGACGATCAGGCCGACTCCGCAGAACAATGGAAACGGCGCCAGCCAGTCCAGCGAACCACCAGCGAACTGGCGGTCGACCACCGGGATACCGGCAATGTAAGTGCCAATCACCACACCCTGGGAGAAGGTCGCCAGCAGCGAACCGCCGATGAACGCCATGTCCCAGACATGACGCTTTTCAGGGCTGGCCTTGAAGCGGAACTCGAACGCCACGCCACGGAAGATCAAGCCGCACAACATCAGGATCAACGGCAGGTACAGCGCCTCCAGAATCACCGAATAGGCCAGCGGGAACGCGCCGTACAGCGCCGCGCCGCCCAGCACCAGCCAGGTTTCGTTGCCGTCCCAGACCGGTGCCACGGTGTTCATCATCACATCGCGCTCCTGCGCATCCGGGATCAGCGGAAACAGAATGCCCAACCCCAGGTCGAAGCCGTCCATGATCACGTACATCATCACGCCGAAGGCGATGATCACGCCCCAGATCAGCGATAAATCAATACCTTGAATACCCATGACTCAACTCCCTTCCTTCAATTGACGCGGGCGTCGGTTTCGAGGATTTCAGCGTCGGCGGACAGCGGCCGGCGCGGTGTGATCACCTGATCGGAATGCCCCGCAGGCGCATGCTCGTGATGGGGTTTTGGCCCCTTGGCCACCAGCTTCATCATGTAGCCGATACCCACCGTGAAGACCGAGAAGTAGATCACCACGAACAGCGCCAACGAGAGGCTCAACTGCGTGACGCTGTGATTGGACGCGGCATTCACGGTACGTTGCAGGCCGTACACCACCCACGGCTGGCGCCCCACTTCCGTGGTGATCCAGCCGGCGAGCATGGCGATCAGGCCGCTCGGGCCCATCCACAGCATCAGGCGCAGGAACCAGCGGTTGCGGTAGATGGCACCGCTGCGACGCAGGACCAGGCCAAGCACGCCCGCCAGCACCATCAACATGCCCAGCCCGGCCATGACGCGGAAGCTCCAGAAAATGATCGTCGCGTTGGGGCGATCCTCTTTCGGGAAGCTCTTGAGCGCCGGGATCTGCTTGTCGAGGCTGTGGGTCAGGATCAGGCTGCCCAGGTACGGAATCTCGATGGCGTACTTGGTTTTCTCGGCCTGCATGTCCGGGATGCCGAACAGCACCAGCGGCGTCGCTTCGCTACCGTTGTTTTCCCAGTGCCCTTCGATGGCGGCGATCTTCGCCGGTTGATGCTCCAGGGTGTTCAAGCCGTGGGCGTCACCGACCACGGCCTGGATCGGCGCGACGATCAAGGCCATCCACAACGCCATCGACAGCATCTTGCGCACTTGTTTGGTGTCGTTGCCGCGCAGCAGGTGCCACGCCGCCGATGAGCCGACAAAGAACGCCGTGGCCACGAAGGCGGCAATCGCCATGTGCGCCAGGCGGTACGGGAACGACGGGTTGAACACGATGGCCAGCCAGTCCAGCGGCATCACGCGACCGTCGACGATCTCGAAACCCTGGGGCGTCTGCATCCAGCTGTTGGAGGCGAGAATCCAGAAGGTCGAAATCAGCGTGCCGATGGCCACCATCACCGTCGAGAAGAAGTGCAAGCCACGCCCTACCCGGTTCCAGCCGAACAGCATGACCCCGAGGAAACCGGCCTCAAGGAAGAACGCCGTGAGCACTTCATAGGTCAGCAACGGCCCGGTGATGCTGCCGGCGAAGTCGGAGAAGCGGCTCCAGTTGGTGCCGAACTCGTAGGCCATGACCAGCCCCGAGACCACGCCCATGCCGAAGTTGACGGCGAAGATCTTCGACCAGAAATGGTAGAGATCGCGGTAGGTGTCGTTGTGGGTCTTCAGCCATAAGCCTTCAAGTACCGCCAGGAAACTGGCCAGCCCGATGGTGATGGCGGGAAAGATGATGTGGAACGAAACCGTGAACGCGAATTGCATCCGCGCCAGGTCCAGTGCCTCCAGGTTAAACATGTCGAAATCCTCATTGCGGATTTAAAACTGTGGGAGCGAGCTTGCTCGCGATGAGGCCGGCACCTTCAACATCAATGGCGTCTGGCACCCTGCAATCGCGAGCAAGCTCGCTCCCACAAAGTCTTGAGTGATCGGCACTACGCAGCGGACGTCGAGATCAGGTTGCTGGCCCTGGCCTGCTCCAGCCGGATGGCGACGAACTTGGAAGTCGGCGTGAAGGTGCGGTCACCGTAACTTTCCAGCGGCACCAGCGGATTGGTCTCCGGGTAGTACGCCGCCGCCTGACCGGCCGGAATGTCGTAGGCGATCAGGGTGAAACCGCTGACCCGACGCTCGCGCTCGTCATCCCACAGCGCGACCAGGTCGACCTTCTGCCCCGGTTCGAAACCCAACCGGCGAATGTCCTGCTCGTTGGCGAACACCACGTCGCGCATGCCGTAAACCCCGCGATAGCGGTCATCCAGGCCGTACAGCGTGGTGTTGTACTGATCGTGGGAGCGCATGGTCTGCAGAATCAGGTGCGGCTTGACCGCCAGGTTGCGCACGCCCTCGCTGATCAGGTGCTCCGGCAACACGCTCGGAGTGAACTGGGCCTTGCCGCTGGCGGTTTTCCAGATGCGTTTGGCTGCGTCGTTGGGCATGTGGAAACCGCCCGGGTGCAGCAGGCGCCGGTTGAAATCTTCAAAGCCGGGAATGGTGTCGGCAATCATGTTGCGGATGCGGCCGTAGTCGCCGATGGCCCAGTTCCAGTCGATCGGATGTTTGCCCAGTGTCGCGGCGGCGATGCCGGCGATGATCGCCGGTTCCGACAGCAGGTGTTTCGACTTGGGTTTCAGTTGGCCGTGGGAGATGTGGATCATGCTGAAGGTGTCTTCCACGGTGACGCCCTGCGGCCCTTCGGCCTGGATGTCGATGTCGGTGCGGCCCAGGCACGGCAGGATCAGCGCTTCACGACCGGTGACCAGATGGCTGCGGTTGAGCTTGGTGGCGATGTGCACGGTGAGGTCGCACTTGCGCAACGCAGCGTGGGTCCGCGGCGTGTCGGGGGTGGCCTGGGCGAAGTTGCCACCCAGGGCGATAAACACTTTCGAGCGCCCCTGCTCCATCGCGCCGATCGCCATCACGGTGTTGTGGCCATGCTCACGCGGCGGCTTGAAGGAGAAGCGTTTTTCCAGGGCATCGAGCAACTCGGTGGGCGCCAGTTCGTTGATGCCCATGGTGCGGTCGCCCTGCACGTTACTGTGGCCGCGAACCGGCGACAGGCCCGCACCAGGACGGCCGACGTTGCCGCGCAGCAGCATCAGGTTGATGACTTCCTGCAGGGTCGGCACCGAGTGCGTGTGCTGGGTCAGGCCCATCGCCCAGCACATGATCACCCGTTTGGCCCGGGCGTACATGCGGGCGGCGAGCTCGATGTCGGCCAAAGGCATGCCCGACTGCTGCTCGATGTGCTCCCAGCTGGTGGCGTCGACTTCGCCCAGGTAGGCACCCATTCCCGAGGTGTGTTCGGCGATGAACGCATGGTCGAACACCGGCTCGCCACCGCTCACCTGTGCTTCGCGCTCCCACTGCAGCAGGAACTTGACCATGCCGCGCATCACCGCCATGTCGCCACCCAGGGCCGGGCGGAAGTACGCGGTGTTGGTCGGCTCGGAGCCGTTCATGAGCATTTCGATCGGGTGCTGTGGATGCTGGAAGCGCTCCAGTCCGCGCTCCTTGAGCGGGTTGATGCAGATCACCTGGGCTCCGCGCTTGACCGCTTCGCGCAAGGGTTCGAGCATCCGCGGGTGGTTGGTGCCGGGGTTCTGGCCGATGACGAAGATCGCGTCGGCATGTTCCAGGTCGTCGAACACCACAGTGCCTTTGCCCACGCCGAGGCTTTCGATCATGCTCACCGCGCTGGCTTCGTGGCACATGTTGGAGCAGTCCGGAAAGTTGTTGGTGCCGTAGGCCCGCACGAACAGCTGGTACAAATAAGCCGCCTCGTTACTGGCCCGGCCCGAGGTGTAGAACTCGGCCTGGTCCGGCGACTCAAGCGCGTTGAGGTGCCGGGCGATCAGCGCGAAGGCCTCGTCCCAGGTGGTTTCCACGTAACGGTCGGTGGCTGCGTCATAGCGCATCGGGTGGGTCAGGCGACCCTGATACTCCAGCCAGTAATCGCTCTGTTCGGCCAGCGCCGATACGCTGTATTTGTTGAAGAACGCCGGATCGACCAGACGGCCCGTGGCTTCCCAGTTGACCGCCTTGGCGCCGTTTTCGCAGAACTTGACCATGCCGTTTTCCGGCGACTCGCCCCAGGCGCAACCGGGGCAGTCGAAGCCGCCGTTCTGGTTGGTCTTGAGCATGGCGCGAATGTTCTTCAGCGCGTTTTCACTGCCCAGCCAGTTCCTGGTAACAGCGATCAGTGCACCCCAACCGGCGGCGGCACCTTTGTAGGGTTTGTAGCGGTCGACTTGAGACATGGTACTTCTCCGTGACCTGATTCAGGCCATTGATCGTTTGACGGAGAAAAGCATATGAACAGGGATTAATTATTGTCTAATCGCTATTTACGACCACATTATCGAAACGCTCTATCATGTATTTTTATCATTATTTTTCAATAGCTTGAAATCACTTAAAGCCCTTAAAATCACAAAATAAAGTTCATCATCGATCCGCTCGATCACCCGGTTGTTAATAGTGATTGGACGCCCGTTAAAGTTGCTCTTAGCCTGCGTTCAACAGATCCATTAACAGCGCAATACCTGTAGGAGCGAGCCTGCTCGCGATGGACTCAAGAGCACCGCGTTCAGTCAGCCAGCACGCGTAATCGTTAACGACCATCGCGAGCAGGCTCGCTCCTACACCTGTTCTCAACAGATCCGTTATCTGCGCAATACCTGTAGGAGCGAGCTTGCTCGCGATGGACTCAAGAGCACCGCGTTCAGCCAGTAAGCACGCGTCATCGTTAACGACCATCGCGAGCAGGCTCGCTCCTACAAAGACAAAATCCGATTAACGGAATGTCCATTCAACGCATGCAGTACCAAGCGAGGGTGTCATGTCAGAACGAGTCTTGATCGATGGCTTCTCCCGGCGCGTGGACTATCTGCGCATGTCGGTCACCGACCGCTGCGATTTCCGTTGCGTGTATTGCATGGCCGAGGACATGCAGTTTCTACCGCGCCAACGGGTGCTGACCCTGGAGGAGATCTATCAAACCGCACAAAGCTTCGTCGCGCTGGGCACCCGCAAGATCCGCCTGACCGGAGGCGAGCCGCTGATTCGTCCGGGTGTGGTGCAGTTGTGCGAAAAGATCGCCGCCCTGCCCGGCCTGCGTGAACTGTGCATGACCACCAACGGTTCGCAACTGGCCAGACTGGCCGGGCCGTTGTTCGAGGCCGGGGTCAAGCGCCTCAACATCAGCCTCGACTGCCTGGACCCGCAACGCTTTCGCGAACTGACCCGCACCGGTGACCTGGCGCAGGTCATCAAGGGCATCGACGCGGCCAACCAGGCGGGCTTTCGCAACACCAAGCTCAACTGCGTGGTGATGAAGGGCCGCAACGACCATGAGATCAATGATCTGGTGAGCTTCGCCATTGACCGCAACCTCGACATCTCCTTCATCGAGGAAATGCCGTTGGGCACCATCGACGAGCACAGCCGCGCCGAATCGTTTTTCGCCAGCGCGCGGGTCCGCGAACGCATCGCCGAACGCTACACTTTGATTGATTGCGCCGAGTCGACCCAGGGTCCGTCGCGCTACTGGCGCCTGGCCGAAGCGCCGCAGATTCGCCTGGGGTTCATCTCCCCCCACAGCCACAACTTCTGCGGCACCTGCAATCGGGTGCGGCTGACCGTGGAAGGACGCCTGCTGCTGTGCCTGGGCAATGAGCACTCGGTGGATCTCAAGGCTGTCTTGCGCAGCCACCCCGGACAGCCCGAGCGCCTGGAAAAAGCCATTATCGAGGCGATGAAACTCAAGCCTTATCGGCACAACTTCGAAGTGAACGACGATGTCCAGGTCATTCGCTTCATGAACATGACGGGCGGCTGAACCCCATGATCGTGAGACCCAAACCCAACCTGATCGGCGTGCTGACGTCCCTCAAGGGTTCGATTGCCAAGCGCATTGCCTGGCGCAGCCTGATGGTGACGTTGCTCGCCTCCGCCATCGTGCTCATCGAAACCTTGCATCCCAGCTACTTTTCCAAGGTCAGCGCAACGCCCTTCACGCTGCTGGGTTTGTCGTTGTCGATCTTCATGAGCTTTCGCAACAACGCCTGCTACGACCGCTGGTATGAAGCGCGCAAGGCGTGGGGCGATGTGATAGTCGAAGTCCGCTCGATGATTCGTGAAACCCTGGCGATCAAGGACACGGATGAGCGCCATATGATCCTCAGCAACCTGTGCGGCTTCGCCCATGCCCTCAACGCGCGGCTGCGCCAGGAAAACGAACTGGCCGCCAGTGGCGACTGGCTGCACCCGATGCCCAAGGGCAACACCACGGACATCAGCGGGCAGATCCTGATGCAGGTCGGTCAGCAGTGCTCGACACTCAACGAGTCCGGGGCGATCAACGACTGGCGCTACACGCTCATGGCCAACCACCTGGCCGGCCTGACCCACGCCCAGGCGGTGTGTGAGCGGATCAAGCACACCCCGCTGCCGTTTCCCTACACCCTGTTGCTGCACCGCACCATCTACCTGTTCTGCATCCTCCTGCCGTTTGCCATGGCCGAACCCCTGGGCTGGCTGACACCGATCTTCACCGCGATTGTCAGCTACACCTTTTTTGGCCTGGATGCGATTGCCGACGAACTGGAAGACCCCTTCGGCCGCGACGAAAACGACCTGCCCACCGACGCCATCGTGCGCAACATCGAGCGCGATGTGCTGGCGGCACTGGGTGTGACGGAGTTGCCGCCGCAGCTGGAGCCGGTGGATTTTGTGTTGAACTGACACTCACTACACACACAAAACCTGCAGATAGCGGTCTGTCTGCCGACATCTCTGTCGAATGTGCCGACCTCTTCGCGGGCAAGCCCGCTCCCACAGGTATTGTGGGTAGCCGTGGGATTGGCGTTCACTGAAGATCAAAACTGTGGGAGCGAGCCTGCTCGCGAAGGCGGTGGGTCAGTCAACCTCTCTATTGAATGTGCCGGCCTCTTCGCGAGCAAGCTCGCTCCCACAAGGGATTGTGGTCGGCCGTGGGATTGGCGTTCACTGAAGATCAAAACTGTGGGAGCGAGCCTGCTCGCGAAGGCGGTCTGTCTGCCAATAGCTGTTTTGAATGTTCCGGCGTCTTCGCGAGCAGGCTCGCTCCCACAAGGGGGCAGTGTCAGAACAGTTCGCTGAAGGGTATGAACCGCGCTGTATCACCCTCGCCCAGCGTGCATCCTTCCGGCACTTCCACCAATCCGTCCGCCCAGGATGCACCCAACAATACGCCTGAGCTTTGATTCGGATAAAGCACAGCCCGACCGCCCTCCAGCCTGGCCCGCAGGTACTCGCGGCGACTCCCGGGTTTGGGCCAGGCAAAGCCGACACTGACCGGGAAGCTCAACGGCTCGACCTGTTCCACGCCCTGAATCCGCAACAGATAAGCCCGGGCCAACAGTCCGAAAGTGACCAATGCCGATGTCGGATTACCCGGCAGGCCAATCACCGGCACGCGGCCGAAGTGGCCCACGGTCAATGGCTTGCCGGGTTTGATCGAGAGTTTCCACAGCAACGGCTTGCCGCACTCGCGGAGCACCTGGCCGAGGCAGTCGGCGTCACCGGCAGAAACGCCGCCCGTGCTGAGCATCAGGTCTGCCGTGTGTTGCAGTTGTTCGAGCTTGAGCCGAGTCTGGCGTCGCTCGTCGGGAAGAATGCCGGCATCGATGACCTCGCAACCCAACGCATTCAACCAATGGCTCAACAATGTCCGGTTGCTGTTATAGATACTGCCGGGCTTGAGGGGATTGCCCGGCTCGACCAGCTCTTCGCCGGTGGACAACAGCGCCACCCGAGGTCGGCGCACCACCTGCACATGGGTGCAGCCCTGCGCCGCCGCGACCGCCAATTCGAACGGGCCGAGGCGCTTGCCGGCACGCAGCAGCACATCCCCGACGCGGTTCTCCTGGCCTTGCGGACGGATGTTGCTGCCGGCGCTCAGGGGTTGCGTGAAGCGGATACGTCCGTCATCCAGTACCTGCGTGTTCTCCTGCATCTCCACGCAGTCGGCACCCGGTGGAACCGGTGCGCCGGTGAAGATGCGCGCACAGGTTCCCGGCGCCAGGGCTTCGGGAGCCTGGCCGGCAAACACCTGCTGCGACACGGCCAGCGGTGCCCCGTCCCAACCCTCGACATTCAGGGCATAGCCGTCCATGGCGCTGTTGGGCCACGGCGGCAGATCGAGGGTCGCCAGCAGGTCATTGGCCAGTACCCGTTGCCGCGCGGCACTGAGCGGCACGGCTTCGCTGTCTTCAATCCACTGCGCCTCGGCCATTGTCAGTAAACGGTCGATGGCCTCCTCAACCGGCATCAAGGGTGAAGCGCTCATCCGCGCGTCCCGCAGGCTTGCACAGGCTTGAGGTGCGGCACGAAATTGCACGGCCGGTGACGCGCGTCGAGTTGCTCGGCAAGGATGCCTTCCCAGGCGGTGCGGCAGGCGCCCGTGGAACCCGGCAGGCAGCAGACCAGCGTGCCATTGGCCAACCCGGCCAGCGCCCGGCTCTGCACCGTGGAGGTGCCAATGTCGAGGATCGAAATCGCCCGGAACAGCTCACCGAAACCATCGATCTGTTTATCCAGCAAGCAGGCGACTGCTTCGGGGGTGCTGTCGCGGCCGGTGAACCCGGTGCCGCCCGTGATCAGCACCACCTGGATGCCGTCGTCGGCGATCCAGTTCGCCACCTGTGCGCGGATCTTGTACAGGTCATCCTTGAGCAGGTTGCGCTCGCTCAGGGTGTGGCCGGCTTCCAGCAAACGGCTGACGAGTAATTGGCCGGAAGTGTCATTGGCATATTCACGGGTATCGCTGACCGTCAGCACGGCAATATTCAAGGGTATAAACAAGGCATCCGGTTTGACGCTCATGGAGTTCTCCGGCAGGCATGAATTAGATAGCTAAGTTAAATGACTTCCGGAGACTAATTCGATAAATAAATCCGTGTCTAATCACTCTAATCAACCAGACTATCGAGCCAATCTATCAATATAAAAACAGCAGAAACCACAGCAATGATAGAGCCCGTCGATAACCCCTTAGATAGCAGTGATTGGACGCATACCAAAGACAATGCGATCGTCCGCACCTCACGTTTTCCGCCTCGCCTTGTGTCTTGCACACCCGGGTCAATACTTAACCCCTCACTCCCCCGCCAGCAGGTGCCGTCATGGACATCAAACAACTCAAGTTCCTGATCGCCCTGGAGCAGACCCGCCACTTCGGCCAGGCGGCCGCGCGCTGCCACATCACCCAGCCCACGCTGTCGATGCGCTTGCGCAACCTGGAGGATGAACTGGACCTGGTGCTGGTCACCCGGGGCCAGCGCTTCGAAGGTTTTACCGAGGCCGGCGAGCGGGTACTGGCCTGGGCCAGGACCCTGCTGGCCGCCCACGACGGGCTGTTCGCCGAGGCCGCCGCGTGCCGGGGCCAGCTCGTGGGTAACCTGCGCCTGGGGCTGGTGCCGCTCAGCAGCTTCAACCCGGTCACCTACATCCAGGGCCTGTCCCGCAGCTTTCCCGAGCTCAAGTACAGCCTGTCGTCCCTGAGTTCCGACCAGATCATCGAGGGCCTGGGCAACAATCAGCTGGACCTGGGCGTGTGCTACCTCGACCACGTCAACCCGAGCTATTTCGAGTTTTTCGAGATCGGCGAGACCCGCGTCGGCCTGTTGTACGACACCCGCCACTTCCATTTCGACGGCACGCAAATGAGCTGGGAGGACGCCGCCGAACTGCCGCTGGGGATGCTCAGCAACGGCATGCACTACCGCAAATCCATCGACCTGAGCTTTCGCAGCCGTGGACTGGACCCGCAGCCGATCCTTGAAAGCGATTCGACCTACCAGTTGCTGCAGGCGATCCACGAAGGTTTCTGCTGCGCGATCATGCCGCTGGACAGTGGCCTGGAGGAGCCCATCGAACACCTGTCGTTCATCGAATTGCCCGATGCCAGCGTGCTCGCGCCCCTGGGCCTGGTGATGCGCAAGACCGAGCCACGTTCGGCGATTGCCGAGAAGTGTTTCGCCGAAGCACGAACCCTGTTCAGCCGGACCGACTGATCAAGTTTCGGTTTTATATAAAACCGCACCGGGTATGTTAGCCCGGCGTGATAGACATCACCAATCGGCGCATCGGAACAAGCGATTGGACGCTTTGAAAAGTTACCCGTAGCCTGAACTTAATTCAGCGCTTCGAGGTTCTTTTCATGTTGTGCAAAGTTGAACAAGCCGAATATCGAAGCGACACTAACGCCCCCGCCCCCAAACCCTTGAGTGTGAACTTTCGCGAATACGACAACGGCGCATCAGTCTGCCAGGCGGCGCTGGCCGCAGAGATCGCATTAGCAATCACCTACAACGGTTTGAGCCAGGCCGTGATGATGGTGTCGCCGGGCAACCTCGAAGATTTCATCCGCGGTTTCAGTGTCAGCAACGACATCGTTGCGCACCAGAGTGAAATCTACGACCTGCACCTAACCCACTTCGACCAAGCCGTTCAAGCCGATGTGCAGATCTCCAGCCGCGCGTTCTGGGCGCTGAAGAACCATCGTCGGCAGATGGCGGGTACCAGTGGCTGCGGACTGTGCGGCGTGGAAGCGCTGGAGCAGGCCTTGCCGAAACTGGAGATTCTCGAACCGGTCGCCCTGCCGCCCGCCGAGCATTTCATCGACATCCGCCACCGCATCGAACAGGCCCAGCAAATGGCCCGCAGCAGCGGCGCGCTGCACGCAGCGTTGTACTTCGACAGCGCAGGCAACGCGCTGATCTGCCGCGAAGACATTGGCCGCCACAACGCGCTGGACAAGTTGATCGGCGCCCTGCAACACGCCGGCATCGACAGCCGCAGCGGCTTCACCGTGGTCACCAGCCGTTGCAGCCTCGAGCTGATCCACAAGGCCGTCAGGGCCCGGCTCGGCACGCTGGTCAGCCTGTCGGCGCCCACCGCCCTGACCGTGCAATGGGCGATCAGGCATCGCCTCAACCTGATTCACGTCCCCCACCGCAACGCGCCACGCATTTACAGCCCGGCATGACGCCTTCACCTGATCACCGCGCCGGCCAGCGCAGGAACCTCCCATGACAGACATTTCAAATGCATCGCCCAACGGCCTGACCCACCTCGACAACCAGGGTCGCGCCAACATGGTCGATGTCAGCGAAAAACCCCCGACGCAACGTGAAGCACAGGCCCAGGCCTGGGTGCGGATGCGCCCGGAAACCCTGAAGCTGATTCAAAGCGACGGCCACCCCAAGGGCGACGTCTTTGCCGTGGCGCGGATCGCCGGAATCATGGCGGCGAAAAAGACCCATGAGCTGATCCCGCTGTGCCACCCCCTGCTGCTCAGCTCGATCCATGTCGAACTCAAGGCCTGCACACCGGACAGCGTGAAAATCCTCGGCACCTGCCGCGTCGAGGGCCAGACCGGGGTCGAGCTCGAAGCCCTGACCGCCGTCAGTGTGGCGGCCCTGACCCTCTACGACATGTGCAAGGCCGTGGACCGGGGCATGGTCATCGACGACATCCGCCTGCTCAGTAAACAGGGTGGCCGCTCCGGTCATTTCAAGTTCGAGGACGCACAATGATCCTGATCAATTACTTCGCCCGTTACCGCGAGCAGCTCAACCTGGGCGGTGAAAAACTGCCCCTGACCGACAGCCTCAGGACCATCGAAGACGTGCGCCGCTTGCTGATGGCTCGCGGCGAGCTGTGGCGCCAGGTACTCGGTGAACACAACCTGATGTGCGCACTGAACCAGGAGCTGTGCCATCCGGACCGGGTGATCGAGGACTTTGACGAGATCGCCTTTTTTCCACCGGTCACCGGGGGCTGAGACATGACGGTTCGGGTCCAGCGTGAAGTGTTCGACGTCACTCAGCTGATCGCCAGCCTGCAGGCCAACGACCCGGGCGTGGGGGCCGTGGTCAACTTCGTCGGCTACGTGCGCGACATCAATCAGGGCGAGGCGGTCGCCGGGTTGTTTCTGGAGCACTACCCGGGCATGACCGAACGCTCGCTGCAGAAAATCATCGACAACGCCCGGGCCCGATGGCCACTGCGGGCCGTGGAGATCGTGCATCGGATCGGCCCGTTGTCGATCAGCGAGCCGATCGTGTTTGTCGGCGTCAGCAGCCCGCATCGCCAGGCCGCTTTTGAGGCTTGTGCGTTCATCATGGACTACCTGAAAACCGACGCGCCGTTCTGGAAGCGCGAAGACGTGGCGGGCGGCGCACGCTGGGTCGATGCCCGGGACAGCGACCGATCCGCTGTCGAGCGCTGGGCAGATACGCCACAAGTGGCGGCTATGCAACGCGTTCCGGCATAGCTACAGTCACGGGCTCAACGTTTCCCTGCACAAGGAACCCGCGCTTGAGCCCCACGCCCTCTCCGATCACGCAACAGGCTGTGCCCCAGCCCCGGACCATCAGCCTGCGCGAAGCCTTCCTGTTCTGGCTCAAGCTTGGTTTCATCAGTTTCGGCGGACCGGCCGGGCAGATCTCGATCATGCATCAGGAACTGGTCGAACGCCGGCGCTGGATCTCCGAGCGACGCTTTCTGCACGCCCTCAACTACTGCATGTTGCTGCCCGGCCCCGAGGCTCAGCAGTTGGCGACCTACATCGGCTGGCTGATGCACCGGACCTGGGGTGGCGTGATCGCCGGCGTGCTGTTTGTGCTGCCGTCGTTGTTCGTCCTGATTGCCCTGTCCTGGGTGTACATCGCCTTTGGCGAGGTGCCCGTGGTCGCCGGACTGTTTTACGGGATCAAGCCGGCGGTCACGGCCATCGTGGTGCAGGCGGCTCACCGGATCGGCTCGCGGGCGCTGAAGAACGGCTGGTTATGGGGCATCGCCGCCGCATCCTTCGTGGCCATCTTCGTGATCAACTTGCCGTTTCCGTTGATCGTGCTCGGGGCGGCGATCATCGGTTACTTCGGCGGACGACTGGCACCGGAAAAATTCAGGACCGGTGGCCATAGCGCAGCGAAACAATCCTACGGCCCGGCGGTGATCGACGACGACACCCCGTCCCCTGAACACGCCCGCTTCAGTGGTTTGAAGTTGGCGTACCTGGCGGTTATCGGTGCGATTTTGTGGACGCTGCCCATGGCCACGCTCACCGCCCTGTTCGGCTGGGAAGGCACGCTGACCCAGATGGCCTGGTTCTTCACCAAGGCGGCGCTGCTGACCTTTGGCGGTGCCTACGCGGTGCTGCCGTATGTGTACCAGGGCGCGGTCGGTCACTACGGATGGCTGACGCCGACGCAGATGATCGACGGCCTGGCGCTCGGTGAAACCACCCCGGGTCCGTTGATCATGGTCGTCGCCTTCGTCGGCTTCATCGGCGCCTATGTGCAGCAGATCTTCGGCCCGGATCAAGCCTTTGTCGCCGGTGCCGTGGCCGCCACGCTGGTGACCTGGTTCACCTTCCTGCCTTCGTTCCTGTTCATCCTCGCTGGCGGGCCGTTGGTGGAATCGACGCACAACGAACTCACCTTCACCGCGCCACTGACGGCCATTACGGCCGCCGTGGTGGGCGTGATTCTCAATCTGGCGTGCTTCTTTGCCTATCACGTGCTGTGGCCCAAAGGCTTCGAAGGAACACTGGACTGGCCTTCGCTGCTGATCGCCATCGTGGCGGGCATTGCCTTGCTGCGGTTCAAGCGCGGGGTGATCGAGGTGTTGATCGGCTGCGGGCTGATCGGGCTGGTGGTGCACCTGATGTTCTGAATCAAACATTTACACGCGCGCCAATCCTCCCTAGTATCCAGCCATCCCCGGATGGCTTGTGCTACTCGCCACCGACGATTTCCGCCGCCGGAAACCTGCGCCATGCGTACTTTGCCGTCACTGCTGAACATTTCGATCCAGGCCACCTCGCTGCTGGCCACGGACGGCATTGCATGAAGCGCATCGTCAACCTGCCCATGGCCCTGCGCCGCTCCAAGTTGCGTCACTCCGCACGTCCGCCGGATAGCGCCCTGCTCGCCTGATCGGCGAGCCCTTTCCTTTCGCTATCCCTGCTCAGCGCTTGCAATCCCTGTGGGAGCGAGCCTGCTCGCGAACGCGGAGTGTCATTCGACATCAATGGTGAATGGCACACCGCATTCGCGAGCAGGCTCGCTCCCACAGGTTGCGCACTTTGACTGACTGGCATTGAGTTTCTTTCAATTTCGCGTGGACACCGACATGACTCAACGTTGCAATTCCTACTACACCGCCACCCTCAACCAGGACACCGATTACCCGACGCTGCAAGGCCGGCACAAGGTTGACGTGGTGATCATCGGCGGCGGATTCACCGGCGTGGCCACCGCCGTCGAGCTGGCGGAAAAAGGCCTGAAGGTCGCCATCGTCGAAAGCCACAAGATCGGCTGGGGCGCCACCGGGCGCAATGGCGGCCAGGTCACCGGCAGCCTGTCGGGCGACGAGGCCATGCGCAAACAGATGCGCCGCACCATTGGCGATGAAGTCGATGACTTCATCTGGAACCTGCGCTGGCGCGGGCACCAGATCATCCGGCAGCGCGTGGAAAAATACGGCATCGCCTGCGACCTCAAGCACGGCCACCTGCACGCCGCGTACAAACCCGCGCACATGGACGGCTTGCGCAAGGATTATGACGAGGCGGTGCGCCGTGGCATGGGTGATGAAGTCAGCCTGCTCGACCGCAGCCAGGTGCGCGACCTGCTGCAAAGCGACCTCTACCACGGCGCGATCAAGAACACCCGCAACATGCACCTGCACCCGCTCAACCTGTGCATTGGCGAGGCCCGCGCAGCCGAAAGCCTGGGCGCGCTGATCTTCGAAAACAGCGAAGTGCTGGAGATCATCCATGGCGATGGCCTTCACAAGAGCCCTGGCGTACGCACCGCCCACGGGCACATCGACGCCAATCAGGTGCTGCTGGCCGGCGACGTCTACCACAAGCTGGAACCGGGCAAGCTCAAGGGCAAGATTTTCCCGGCCATGGGCGGCATCGTCACCACCGCGCCGCTGGGCGATCTGGCCAGGCAGATCAACCCCGAAGACCTGGCGGTCTACGACTGCCGCTTCGTGCTCGATTACTACCGCCTCACCGCTGACGGTCGCCTGTTGTTCGGTGGTGGCGCCAACTACAGCGGCAAGGATTCACGCGACATCGCCGCCGAGCTGCGTCCGTGCATCGAGCAGACCTTCCCGGCGCTCAAAGGCGTGGCCATCGATTACCAGTGGAGCTGCGCGATGGGCATCGTGATCAACCGCATCCCGCAACTGGGCAAGCTGTCGGACAACGTCTGGTATTGCCAGGGCTACTCCGGCCACGGCATCGCCACCACCCACATCATGGGTGAAATCATGAGCCGCGCGATCACAGGCCAAATGGAGCAGTTCGACACCTTTGCCGCCTGCCAACACATCCGCGTGCCCATGGGCGACCTGCTGGGCAACCCGATGCTGGCCGCCGGGATGTGGTACTACCAGATGCTTGAGCGATTGCGCTGAGCCCCCTGCATTGATGTTGTTTGTGTTGGCCCCTTCGCGAGCAGGCTCGCTCCCACAAGGATTTGCACAACCCTTGTGGGAGCGAGCCTGCTCGCGAAGGGGCCGGCACATTCAACACACCTGCCAGCAAAAAAAGCTCAAGCCTGCACCACCTCAACCCCCAACACCCGATAGTCCTCGACATTGCCAGACGCCACATGCCGTTCGGTGATCAGCGTGTGCACACGGTTGCAAGGCGCGACGACAAAGGGCTCCACCGCGCCCAGCTTATCGGCGGTGGTGACGGCAATCACATGGGACGCACAATCGAGCATCGCCTGCTTCACCGGCACTTCATCAAAGTGCAGTGAGCTCAAGCCCACCTGCGGGTGAATCGCGCAGACCCCGGTAAACAGCAGATCGGCCTTGATGCCCGCCAGCAGCCGCAGGGTTTCGTGGCCGCTGGCCGACATCGTCGCCGGGTTCAGCTGGCCGCCGGCCAGGATCACCTTGATGCCTTTGTATTCGGACAGGGTAATGGCCGTCATCGGCGACGCGGTGATCGCGGTGATGGCGATGTCCGCCGGCAGCGAACGCGCGATCTGCAAGGTGGTGGTACCGGAATCGAACACCACGATCTGACCGTCCTGCACCCGTCGCGCAGCCAGTTGCGCCAGATGGGTTTTCACCTCATCGGTTTCGCTGATCCGGGTGAAATAGTCCTTGCCCGTGTCTTTGGGCCGCGGCAACGCCCCGCCGTGCACCCGCTGCACCAGGCCGGCACTGGCCAGTTCCGCCAGATCGCGGCGGATGGTGTCTTCAGACACCGCGAAATGCTGGCTCAACTCCGAGGCCATGACCTTGCCGTCACGCTCGAGGATCAACAGGATTTTTTGCCGGCGCACTGACGGCATTTCGGCAGCCGAATGGTTGTCTTGCATGTTTTTGCCCGTTTATGCGTGTAACTGCGTGTTGCATGAGAGTATCCGCAACCCCCGGCAAAAACAACGAACCGGCCCGGTATCATTTTTTTCGATCTTTCAAATCATTACAGCGAATTTTTTATTTTCCCGAGAGCTGTTCAAGATGGCGCCGTCGCTCATGTCCTGGATGGAAACCTCATGAATATCAATTTTGCCTTTGCCTGCATGATCGTGGTCTCGTTCACCATTGCGCTGGTACACGCCTGACCAAAAGGTCGTGAGGCGTCAAGATGTGCAAGGTCGCGGTAAAAGGCTGACAGATCAGGAAAATGCTCTATAACCAGTGGTGACACGATTTCCGATGCTGGGGAACTGGAAGGCTCCCTCGGAAGTTGATCTCTTAAAAAGTTGCGGACAATTGAGTGCCCGCCTGGAGACGCCACGATGAAACCCCTGAAAATAGCCGCCAGCGATGGCGCCGCCGCAAGCTTCAAGAACGCTCGGGAAGTGGTAGCGCTCAGCCAGACCGATTTCACCAACGTCGCCGTGGCGGTGGTGTCTGTGAATGACGTCATGGCCGGCGCCCTGGGTGCCATTCAGCGCACCGGTTTCGACATTCCGATATTCCTGGTGGCCTCGCCGGATTCAGCCAACCGTCCCCGGGAAGTCTATAAGCACCTGACGGACGTTCTGCTGCAGGTGAACGGCATTTTCGATCTCACCCGCGCCAACGCCGAGTACCATGGCAACCAACTGGAAACAGCGGCCCGAGCCTATGAAGACAGTCTGCTGCCGCCCTTCTTCGACGCCCTCAAGCACTACACCGAAGCCGCCAACGCGACCTTTGCCTGCCCCGGTCACCAGGGCGGCCAGTTCTTTCGCAAGCACCCGGCCGGCCGACAGTTTTTCGACTTCTTCGGCGAGACGCTGTTTCGCGCCGACATGTGCAACGCCGACGTCAAGCTCGGCGACCTGCTGATCCACGAAGGCCCGGCGCTGCTGGCGCAGAAACATGCCGCGCAAGTGTTCAACGCCGACAAGACCTACTTCGTGCTCAACGGCACCTCGGCCTCGAACAAGGTGGTGACCAACGCCCTGCTGACCCCGGGCGACCTGGTGCTGTTCGACCGCAACAACCACAAGTCCAACCACCAGGGCGCGCTGCTGCAGGCCGGGGCTACGCCGGTGTATCTGGAAACCGCGCGCAACCCCTACGGCTTCATCGGCGGCATCGACGCCCACTGTTTCGAAGAAGACTACCTGCGCGAACTGATTGCCGAAGTCGCCCCGGACAAGGCCCAACTGCCACGGCCATTCCGCCTGGCGATCATTCAGTTGGGCACCTATGACGGCACCGTGTACAACGCCCGGCAAGTGGTCGACCGCATCGGCAAGCTGTGTGACTACATCCTGTTCGACTCGGCGTGGGTCGGCTACGAGCAGTTCATCCCGATGATGAAAGACTGCTCGCCGCTGTTGCTCGACCTTGACGAAAACGACCCGGGCATCTTCGTCACCCAATCGGTGCACAAACAGCAGGCCGGTTTTTCCCAGGCCTCCCAGGTGCACAAGAAAGACCGGCACATCAAGGGCCAGGCCCGCTATTGCAACCACCACCGGCTCAACAACGCCTTCATGGCCCAGGCCTCCACCAGCCCCTTCTACCCGCTGTTCGCCTCGCTGGATGTGAATGCCCGCATCCACTCCGGCCGCAGCGGCCTGCGCCTGTGGGAAGACTGCGTGAAGTTCGGCATCGAAGCGCGCAAGCTGATTCTCGAAGCCTGCACCATGGTCCGCCCGTTCGTGCCGGACACCATCGAAGGGCGCGCCTGGGAAGACTACCCAACCGAAGACATCGCCAACGACATCCGCTTCTTCGAGTTCCATCCCAAGGACCGCTGGCACGCCTTCGGTGGCTACGCCGAGAAGCAGTACTTCATCGACCCGTGCAAGTTGCTGTTCACCACGCCGGGCATCGACCCGGTGGACGGCAGCTATACCGACTTCGGCATTCACGCGGGCATCCTCGCCAACTTCCTGCGCGAGAACGGCATCGTCCCGGAAAAATGCGACCTCAACTCGATCCTGTTCCTGCTCACCCCGGCCGAAGACTGGGCAAAGATGACCCACCTGGCCGCCCAGATCGCCCGCTTCGAACGCTTCATCAGCGACGACGCGCCGATGAGCCGGGTGCTGCCGGCGATCTACAGCCAGCACGAGGAGCGCTACCGCAACTACACCATTCGCCAGCTCTGCCAGGAAATGCACGACCTGTATCGCCACCACAACGTGCAGCAACTGCAGAAAGACATGTTCCGCAAGGAACACTTCCCGAAAAAGGCCATGAACCCGCAGCAAGCGCAAATCGAGTACATCCGCGGCAACGTCGAACTGGTGGCGCTGGCTGATGCCGACGGGCGTATCGCCGCTGAAGGTGCGTTGCCCTATCCACCGGGGGTGCTCTGCGTGGTGCCCGGTGAAATCTGGGGGGGCGCGGTGCTGAAATACTTCCTGGCGCTGGAGGAAGGCATCAACCGCTTGCCCGGCTTCACGCCGGAATTGCAAGGGGTGTACCTGAAGCAGGAAGGCGGTCGTACCCGGGCGTATGGGTATGTGATCAAGGCTTGATGGCATGCGGCAGGAGCTGGTGTGGGCCGGCTCCTGCTCAATGCATCGTTCTAGAATTTTTCCGCGATGTACTTGAACGGATAGTTCGGATCCCGATAGTTGCCGGGACTTTGGCGCTTGGGCAGTTTCACTTTCGCCCGCGGTACTTCCTCATAAGGAATGCTGCTGAGCACATCACTGATGATGTTCAGTCGCGCCCGCCGCTTGTCATTCGAGTTGGCGACCCGCCACGGGGCGAACTCGGTGTCGGTCGCCTCGAACATGTCGTCCCGGGCACGGGAGTAGTCGTACCAGCGGTTATAGGACTTGAGGTCCATCGGTGACAGCTTCCAGATCTTGCGCCCGTCGGTGATGCGCGCCTTGAGGCGTCGGGTCTGCTCCTCCGGGCTCACTTCAAGCCAGTACTTGATCAGGATGATGCCCGACTCGACCAGCGCATACTCGACGCGCGGCGCTACGGCGAGAAAGGTGCGCACCTGTTCGTCGGTGCAAAACCCCATGACCCGCTCGACACCGGCGCGGTTGTACCAACTGCGATCGAAGATCACCACTTCACCGGCCGCCGGCATGTGCGGCAGATAGCGCTGCACGTACATCTGGCTTTTTTCCCGATCGGTCGGTGCCGGCAACGCGATCACCCGGAACACCCGCGGGCTGACCCGTTCGGTCAGTGCCTTGATGGTCCCGCCCTTGCCGGCGCCATCACGGCCCTCGAAGACGATGCAGACCTTGGCGCCCGAGTGCTGTACCCACTCTTGCAGCTTGACCATCTCGACATGCAGCCGCGCCAGCTCCTCGAGATACACCTTGTTCTTGAGCTTGCCGCTTTCAACCGGCTTGCTCTTCGTTGCCGTCTTCTTCTTTGCCATGCCCGTTATCTCCTTCAATGCGTCACACAGCGTCCGGCATGCACCCGGCCGCATTCATTCAGCGCCGACTGCGCTGGTAATGTTCAACCGCCAGTTCCAGGTTCAGGAACATGCGTGCCTCACCCAACGTATGGCCCAAGGGAGCCTTGATGACCATGTCCCATACGCTGGGGCTCATACCCACCAGCCACAGTGAAATGCCTTTCTCACTCATGCGCTGCTCGGCGCTGGTGAGCATTTTCAGGGCCGTGTATTCCAGATCGAACACGCTGCGCAGGTCCAGGACCACGACCCTGGGTGTCGCCGCATCGATCAGCGGCCGGATTTTCTCGGCGATGCGCTCGGCATTGGCGAAGAACACCCGCCCCTCGGGCCTGAGCAACAGCAGCCCGTCAAAGTGTTCGTCGTCGGCGTGTTCGGCAGACGGCGGCCGGTACACATTGGTGCCGGGCTTGCGCCCGAGGACATGCACCGGTGGGTCCGAGACCTGATAGGCCAGGGCCAGCAACGAGACGATGATCGCCACGACGATCCCTTGCAGCGTGCCCAGCAGCATCACGCCGATCATCGCGACCACGGCCCAGGCGAACTCGGTACGGCGAACCGACAGGATCTCGCGAAACTCCGCCGGCTCGATCAAGCCCACCGAATACACGATCACCACGGCGGCGAGCGTGGCATTGGGCATCAGGCCAATGAGCGGTGCCAGCAGCAGACAAGTGCCCAATGCCAGTGCAGCGGTAATCAGTGCGGACAGTTGCGAGCGGGCGCCGGCCAGGCGGTTGACCGCCGTTTGCGTGGTCCCGCCACCCGCGACCATGGCCCCGAGAAACGCACCGCCTATGTTGGCAACGCCAGTGGCCAGCAGCTCCCGATTCGGTTGTGGCGCAGGCTCGTCACTGCGGGCGAACGCGCGTCCCGCGGCGATGGTTTCGGTGAAACTCATCAGCGCGATGCCCATCGCCGAAGGCCACAGGGTTTCGGCCAGCGACCATAGCGGCAGGGTCGGCGCGGGTAATCCGATCGGCACCACGCCGACGGCGGACACACCAAGACTCTCAAGGCCAAGCAGGCGCATGCCGAGGATGCCCAGTGCCACCGCAATCAAGGGTGCGGGCAGGCGCGGTGTAAAGCGTTTCATGCCGACCAGCAGCAGGACCATGAATACCCCGACCGCCACGGTCGGCAGCGAGGCATGCGGGATGCTCTGAACCGTGGCCACCAGGTTGTGCAGGAAGCCGCCTTTGTCGATGTGGGTGCCCAGCAGCTTGGGTAACTGGTCGAGCACGATGACGACGCCTATGCCGGCCTTGAACCCCACCAGCACCGGTTCGGAAATGAAATTGGCGACGAAACCCAGGCGCAGCAACCCCGCGACGATCAGGATCGCACCCACCATCAAGGCCAGCGTGGCGGAGCCGGCGAGCAGGGTCGCCGCATCGCCATCGGGGCTGATCTGGCCCAGTGCGGAGCCGGCGAGAATGGCCAGGGTGGTCGTGGTGCTGACACTGAGCGGACGCGACGTGCCGAGCACGGCATAGATCACCATCGGCACCAGCACCGTGTACAGCCCGACCTGCACCGGCAGGCCGGCAATCGTGGCGTACGCCAGCGCCTTGGGAATGACCACCGCCGCTGCCGTCAGCCCGGCGACCACATCGCCCCGCAGCCAGTCCGGGCGATAGCTGTCGAGCCACTCCGGGATCAACAGGCTGCGCAAGGTACCCCGTTGTGGAGTGCCAGGGTTCCGCACTTGCGGATCGCTGCCTAGTTGATTCATCAGTCACTCCAGTCGCAAATCGTCCGTGCGGATGATGAGTGGGCTCAACTGACCGCACAATCCGTTAACTGCACGCGTAACCACTGCAAACCTTCATCGGCATCGAAGTGCGCGTGCCCGCCGCCAATCCACGCGGGCTCGACTACAAATGTAGCCGGTTTGCACCGCCACGCCGCCACTTGGTTGAAGAAGGAGTAAGACGCCCCAGCATCTGCGCGCAAAAATGGAAAGCCTTATATGGACGACGTCATGAGGGCGATAAATGAGCTATACCCGCTAATTCCCCCCATTGCAGTTCTTCAACTCAGGAGTTTGGCAATGAAGCTCAAGACCTCTCTGGCAGCACTCATGGTCGCGGCCAGCCTTTTCGGCTGCGCCACTTCCTCGCACCACGGCGTGAACGTCAACCTGGTCGCCACCCGGCAAAACGCCGGTCAGATCGGCACCGTCACCTTGACCGACTGGGACAAGAAAACCGGGCTCAGTTTCTTCATCAGCGGTGTTCCAACCGGGGGTACCCTGCCCCTGCGCCTTTACTCGTTCATCAATAACGGCACCTGCGAGCAACCCGGATCAGTCGCCTACGCGATGAACGACACCGTCAACACCGAACGCCAACCCATACGCGGCTGGTCCTTTACCCGAACCGCACCCGTGCCGTTGCAAACCCTGGTTGACGGCAAATATTCGGTGGTCGTGCGAACGGCTCCGACCGATGGCAACGTCGATATCTTTTGCGGGGACATCAAGGCGACAGAGCCGGTGAAATAGCCCCGGCCAGTGCAGGCCAGCCCACGCCCCGGTACCGCTCGTGCCACCGGTTGTCCGGTGCGAGCGGTGGCGTCGGGTGAACGGAACCGGGGGCCGACGACAACAGCAGCAACCGGTCACAAACCTGTCATTACTCACTGATAACGTCCTGACGCTTTCCCGAACCGTATCCGCTCGATCTCCGATCGCCAGCTCCCTGTACCAGGGCTTTGCCCATCCGCTCAAGGTGACACTTCAGGTGTACGCAAGCACGACGCGCAAGCAAATCATCATCAGGTCCAACGACATGAGCTGCGACGACTTCGGCGCGTTGTTCTCGAACCTGTTCGGCAACCTGTATGCCGACTCCCCGCCACCGCCGAAAAACATCATCATCGGCGGGGTCTACGGCCGATACGAAGGTGTCAGTTTTCGGCGCATGCACTATCGCGGCGACTTCACCGTGGATTTTCCCGCGCCCCTGGATGAAATCACTTTCGTCATTCCTACCGCCGGCAGGATCATCTTCAACCATGTCACCCAGTCGGTAGGGTTCTCGCAGATAGGCCTGGCGATCGACAAGGCCGAGGTCCGCTCGGCGCGCTTTGTCGATAACCACGCACAGCACGGGATTTCGATCAGCCGTCGGCTGATCACCGAGCGCCTGTCGACACTGCTGGGCAAACCCATTCTGCAAAAGGTGCAGTTCGAACCGGTGGTGGATCTGCAGGCATCGGCCTTGCAGGGCATCCGGGCATTGATCGACCTGGCCACGGGCAGCGAGTTCGACCTGCTGATCAACAGCGGTTCGCTGATGCCTTCGCGCCTTCGCGAAATGCTGGTCGATGCGGTGCTGGAAACCTGGCCGCACAACTTCACCGAAGCCCTCCGGCGCCCCTCCCCACTGATAGCGCCACGGCATGTGAAGCTGGCGGTCGAGTACATCCAGGCGCACCCCGACCACCTGGCCAGCGGCACGGAGCTGGCGCAACTGACCCATGTCAGCCTGCGCGCCTTGCAGGAAGGTTTTCAGCGTTTCATGGGCACTTCGATCGTTGCCTATCAGCGCCAGGTACGCCTGGAGCGCGCCTTTGCCGCGCTGTCCCAAGGGGCGGCGCCGTCAGTGACAGACGTGGCCTTGCAATACGGCTTCAGCAATGTCGGGCGGTTTTGCCAGTATTTCCAGAGTGCCTACGGTATCAGTCCTGCAGACGTGAGAAAGGGTGTGCGAACTCGGCCGATGGATTCAGCAATGCTCTGAACCCTCGGGGATTCAGGTATGGCAATGATCCCATGTGGGAGCGAGCCTGCTCGCGATGGCGGTGCGTCAGTCACCCTGATGTTGAATGTGACGACGTATTCGCGAGCAGGCTCGCTCCCACAAGGATCTTCAGTGAATGGCTGCCCGTCAGAACAGATAGCTGGCCTTCAGCCCGCCATTGAAGCCATGGCTGTCGCCGCCACCGCTGGCGCCGATTTCTGCCCCCACGCTCCATGGCCCAAGGTTGGCCATGACGTTGACGCCACCGGTGAACTGGTCACGGTTGTCGAAGGCGGCCTGTTGCTCGATGTCCAGGCCCAGCAGGTGCCCTTCGCTGTCGACTTCAGGGTCGCCCAGCACATGCTCGTAGCCCACTTGCACCCCCGGCACCAGTTGCCAGGCGCCCAGGCTGACCGGTGCAAAGGACGCGTTGAGGTTGGCCACCGCGCTCTTGCGGGTCTCGTGGATGCCATCGACGTCCAGCGCCAGCTCACTGCCTTTTTCCTGGAAGCCCGACAGATTGACGTGGCTGATCCGCACACCGAGGCTTGGCTCGAGGGTCACGCCGCTCACCGGAACCCGGTAGCCCACGGCCAGGGTTGCGCCGGTGAGGTTGCCATGGCTGTCGCCCTTGGCCGTGCCCAGGCCGCCACCGAGTTCACGCTTGCTCTCGTAATCGAGATAACCGGCGCTGGCATCGGCATCCACAAACAGGCCGCGCTCCAGCCCGTTCGGTGCAAAGCGGGCACCGACGCTGAAGAAGGTCAGGTCGGTATCGGCCTCGCCACCGGCGCCACCGACATTGCCGCGGCTGTAGCCGAAGCCGGCATGGGCGCTGAGCTGTTCGGAAAAGCGCTGGGTCAGGCCAATCATCATGCCCTGGCTATGCTCGTTGCTGCTGGAGGCCTGCGAGGAGCCGTCGGTGCCCAGATACCCCGCCAGGGCGGTACTCCACAGGCGATATTGCCCGATCTTGAGGTCGGTGCCGCGGGTGAAGGGCGCAGCGGCCTGATCGATCATCGCGCCCTGGCGCAGCAGGTAGCTGGCAGCGTCGGCATGCACCTGGCCGCCAACGGTGGACTCGACGCCGCCGAGGCTGCGCGCATCGATGGCCGATTGCAGGTAGTAGTTGTAGGCGCTGTAGGTGCCCGACAGGTTGCTGTTCTGCAGTTGCTGCAACAATTGCGCGCCGGCCGCGGCGTTGCCCGCCAGGTCCGCCGCGCCCGGCAGGCTGTTGTAGAACACCATCTTGCCGCGCAGCACGTAGATGGTTTCCTGGGACAGACCCAGGCCTTGCTTGAGGTAGTTGTCCATGGTGCCGTACTGCGCGGTCACCTGGTCCAGCCCGGCTTGCAGGTAACTGGCCTCCACACCGATCAGCGGCCCATAGATTGTCGCCATGCCTGGTGGCATCGCTGCCAGGGTCGCCTTGATACGCGCGGCGGTGTAGTCGTTGGTGGCCAGGTAGTTGCTCATGATGGTGGCATCGTCGACTCCGGCGATGCTTTGCAGCACAGCGGCGGTCCAGCCCGTGCGGTCCTTGCCGGCGGTGCAATGGAACAGCGCGGCACCGTCGACCGCGGCCAGTTCATTGAACAGCTGGTTGAACTCGCTGCGCATCCCCGCGTTCCTGACGAAATCACGGTTGGTGTCCTGCATCATTGCGGTGGCTTCGGCGGCGCTGTGGAACGCGATGTTGGTGACGTTGGCGCCAGACGTTGAACCGCCGATGATGTCGATGTTGCTGTAGGTCGCGCCTGTGAGCATCGTGTCGGGCGTGGCGGCGATCTCGGTGGGCGTGCGCAGGTCGTAGACCGCCTTGATGCCCAGGCCGTTGAGGGTCGCCAGGTCCGCCGCCGATGGCGTCAGCGCATTGGAGCGGTAAAACACCCCGCCACGCATCGTGCCGTCATTGGCTGTGGTGTATGCCGTGGTGAGACCGGCGACATCGCGGAAATTGTCGATGCTCTTCAGGCGTGGGGTGTTGAGGGGAACAGTCTCGGCCGCCTGGGCGGCAGCGATGGACAGGCTCAAAATAGACAGCGAACACACAAGTCGTTGGAACACAATGCAGCCTCATTGGAATCACGTTGGGCTGACCAATATCTACATTGCATTGACGCTGAACATGACAAATCGCCTGCAAACGCAAATCACTGCGCGATGTGTCCGGGTGGCTCGTTTTCTGTCCGTGCATGGCCCGGTGTGCGGCCAGCTTCAGTGCCGAAAACCCATGACAGGCCGGGTGGGAAACGTGCTGCGCAATGTCCGGCGATCAAATGCCGGACGCAAAAAACCCGCCTTTCAGCGTAATGCTGCGCACTTAAGAGATAGAGCGAACAATAAGCAACCTGTGGCGAGGGAGCTTGCTCCCGCTGGACTGCGCAGCAGTCCCATTTTCAGGGCCGCTTCGCGCCCCGACGGGACGGTGCGGCGATCCGA
>NZ_AKJO01000098.1:0-30874 GCF_000282295.1 Pseudomonas sp. GM33 | reverse complement strand
GCCTGCCAGCGATGGTCGTTAACGATAACGCGGGTGAACTGGATGAACGCGGCGCATTCGAGTCCATCGCCAGCAGGCTGGCTCCTACAGTTTCCCGGGATTGTGCGAAGAACTTTATTTTTGAGCGTAATGAATGACACAACGAAATTTTTTGCTGTTGGCTTTGTTGTTCATGTTTTTGACAGGTTGCACGACGATGCCACCCAAGGATCAGGACAATCTCTGCAGTATTTACCGTGAGTATCCCGACTGGTACGAGGACTCGCTGGAAATGCAGAGTGAATATGGGACACCACTGCATGTGGCCATGGCGATCATGAAGCAGGAAAGCAGCTACGTGGCGGACGCATTGCCGCCGCGTGACTACCTGCTCTGGGTGATCCCCTGGGGGCGAGTCAGTTCGGCCTATGGTTATGCGCAGGCTCAGGACCCGGTGTGGGGTGAGTACAAGGACAGTACCGGCAACGGCGGTTCACGTGACAATTTCGACGACGCGATCATGTTTATCGGCTGGTACACCACGGGCACGCAACGTCAGCTCGGAATCTCCAAATGGGACACCTACAATCAGTACCTGGCTTATCACGAGGGGCGTGGGGGCTTTAGCCGCAATTCCTATCGCAGTAAACCGTGGCTGATGCAGGTGGCCCAGAAAGTGCAAAAGCAATCGGAGATTTACAACGCCCAACTCAAGCAGTGTCGCCAGGCGCTGGAAGATGATCGCAGTGGGTGGTTCTAGCGCGGTAAAGACTCCGCTAGCGGGCGTTATGCGGGATCAAGGGCCTGCCTTGCGACGATCGCTGCCGGTCGGGTTGCCGGTGTTGATCAGCCTTCTTTCCTGCAACACGTTTTCCAACGCCTGGCGGTCTGACGGGGTCAATTGATGCTCTCGTTCCTTGAGTTCCAGCAGGATCGGGGTGGACCACTGGCGGTAGGTTTGTTCGGCACTACGATTGAGTGACATGCGTTTTCTCCTTGATCAGGCTCCTGCCAATTAAGGCGCCGCAGTTCGATACGCAAGAGACCCTAGTCGACGTACCCTGTTCTCGCCAATGCGTTACATCGTACGCCCATTTCCCCAGATGCCCGCAGCCGCAGTTCGCTGCACATAATCGCTGAAGTCGCGCGCCTGCCGTCCCAGCGCCCGCTGCACGCCATCGGTCACCGGTGTGTTGCGGCCGTCGAGCACGGTGGTGAAGAGGTACAGCACCAGATCGATCAACACCGGGGGAAGTTGTTCCTGTTCCATTGCCTGTCGATAGGCGAGCGCCGGTACGGCCACGAATTCGATGTTGCGATGAGTGGCTCGGGCAATCTCGGTCACGGCGTCGGCAAAGGTCAACGCCCGAGGACCGGTCAATTCATAGAGCTGGTGTGTATGCCCGGGCTGGGTCAATGCGGCGACGGCGCACTCTGCGATGTCGTCTGCATCGACAAAGGGTTCGGCGACCTGGCCGACGGGGAGTGCGAGCTCACCTTGCACTATGGGTTCAAGAAAGTGCGCCTCGCTGAAGTTCTGGCAAAACCAGCTGGCCCGCAGAATCGTCCAGTCAATCCCGCTGTCCTGTACGACGCGTTCGGCCTGTTGCGCTTCGACTTCGCCGCGCCCGGATAACAAAACCAGTTTGCGCACTCCGCTTTTCACCGCCAGGTCGGTGAAAGCCTGGATGGTTTCAACGGCGCCTGGAACGGCGAGATCGGGCTGGAAGGATATGTAGACCGCATGAACACCCTCGATTACCGCGTCCCAGGTCGATCGATCTTCCCAGTCGAAAGGAGGATTCGCATCGCGGGAACCCTGGCGAACGGGCAGGCCGGCCGCTTCGAGTCGCTGAGTGATTCGCCGTCCGGTTTTGCCGGTGGCGCCGAGGACCAGCAGGGTTTGCTGAGCGGTGTTCATCGCGTTCATCTCCATCGGGCAATGTGAGTAATGCTCACGTTTAAAAGATGATAGATCCTCATGTTTTTACGTCAACCCATCAGGTCGAATTGCCCGACGTGTGGGCATCTGTTGTTTGGCGTGGGGATGGGCGATGCTAAGGTGAGTACATGTCACGTTATTGATCGGGAAATTCACTCGTGCGCAAAAAGACCCCTGAAGCCCTCGAACAGCCTGCTGCAGAAGCTGTTCGGCGTAATCCCTCGCAACAGCGCAGTCGCGAGCGTCAGGAGCGGATTCTGACCGCGGCGACTCAATTGATTGCGGGCAAGGGCAGCGATCAGCTCAAGATGAGTGAAATCGCCGAGCGCGCCGAGATCTCGATCGGTTCCCTTTATCAGTATTTTCCCGACAAGAGCGCCGTCATCCGAACGCTCGCCGAACGCTACAACGCGGAGAGCCGTCGTTGCATTGCACAGGCATTGGAGACTGTCGAGGATGCCCAGGGTTTGCAGGCCGCTTATTCGCAGTTGCTCGACCTGTATTACGAGATCGTGATGGCGACACCGGTGATGCGAGACATCTGGTCCGGCATGCAGGCCGACAAGCAGTTGTTGCAGCTGGAGCTGGAGGAGAGCCGGGTGGCCGGAGAAATGCTGGCCCAAGCCATGCTTCGTGTGTATCCGCAAAGCGATGAGATGAAGGTCCGGCAATCCGCGTTTTTGATCTGGCACCTGGGCGAGGCGACCATGCGGTTGGCGGTCACTTGTACGCCAGAGGAAGGGCGCGCGCTGGTCGAGGCGTTCAAGCGCATGTCCCTGCGCGAGGTCATGGAGCCAGCGTGCAGGGACATCTGATCGCAGTAAAAGCCTGGTAGCTGTTTCAATTACTTAGACGAAAGGTTGGCCGGCAAATCCCCGTGGCAGTCGTTGCAGGCCGGCCATCGCGGTCAGTCGTTCGGTCCAGGCTGAACGCCAGTTGTCGGCGGTGTGCACGGCTTTGGCTTTGCGTGCTGCGCGGCGGGCAGCGTTGCGTTCAGCCTTGCGGGCTTCTTTGTAGGCGTCGGTGTTTCGGCAGCTTCTGCATTTCACCCGATTGAGTTCGCGGGTCGATACCAGGTTGTTGCCGTGGTGACCGCAGGCCAGGTGCCCGCTGACTTTGAAATGAGTGACCATTGGAACGTCTCCTTGGTGACGTGTGATCGGTTGACCCCACGTGAGCGGTGACGTTCGATTGGTTTTGCGCAACAAAAAATCCCGGCACGAGGTCGGGTTGCAAGAGAGGGTGAAAACTCGGCAGGCAGCCAGCTGTCCGGAGGCGTCAGTGCCACCGGTCATGCTGCCCTAATCGGGCCTGTCCTCGTACCGCGAATCCGTGGCGGATCATCTGAACCGAGGCAGAGGCCGGTCGACAGGCTGGAGAGAAGACAGCGTGTGCCGGATTAGCGGCGTGTCCTTCTCGATGTCGTTCAGGCGATCTCGAATTCTGAGGGCGGTAGGGTGTCCGCCTTGATGATCGACCCAGTCGGCGATTTCCTTGCAGGCCGCAGCCAGGCGCGCCTGACGGGAGTCGAGCAAGGTGAGCAGGGTGGTGATGGACTCTTTTTCGGACATGGGAGACACCTCCGTTCAAGAAACCTGGTGTGGCAGCAAAAAGCCCGCCGGGAGCGAGCTTTCTGCCGTTGGGGTCGCTGTTCCTTCAGCCATTTCAGTATAGACCCGTTAAAAAATGGTGACAGGCCCTCAACCTTGTCGGGCTGTCACTTGTGATTTGGCGTTCAACTGTCGGCAAACACGCTGAGCGTCTTCTTCAGTGTCGTAGCCATCGCCGATAAAGCCTTGGGTGCGGGTATCGGCGATGCGATACCAGACCGCGGCATCCGGAGGCAGATGGTCATTTTCACCCGCACGGCGGCCATGAATGATGATCTTGTTGCAACGCTTCACGACGAAAATGTCTTCCATGGCGTCTCCGCAGCGGATTCGTGTTCAGTTCAACTATAGAAGTCATTGGTGATCGTGCAAAAAATAGGCAGGTCAATTCGTCGGTTCAGGCGCGGCGGGCATTCTCTCAAGGAAGATCGCCAGCCCGACCTCTTCGGCCGATAGCCCCTTGCGCGCTCTGGTCCTTGGCAGTTGCGCCAGATCACCGAGAAGAAAGCCATCCAGCACCGCCGGGTGGATATAGCATTTGCGGCACACCGCCGGGGTATTGCCGAGCTGCCTGGCAACGTTCTTGACCATGTCCACCAGGTGCCGCCTGGCATCCGTTTCAGGCTCCCACTGCAGTTTGCGCAACATCGCCAGAGCCAGGACGCTGCCGGCCCAGGTGCGGTAATCCTTGGCGGTGAAATCGGCGCCGGTGAGCGTTTGCAAATAGCTGTTGATGTCGGATGAACTGACGGTGTGCCGGTCTCCGTTTTCATCCAGATACTGAAAGAGGTTCTGCCCGGGAATGTCCTGGCAGCGTTTGATGATCCGCGCCAGTCTCCGGTCTTTCACGGTGATCTGGTGTTCGACGCCACTTTTGCCGCGGAACTGGAACAGGATGGCACTGCCGTTGATCTCTACATGGCGGCTGCGCAACGTCGTCAGGCCGTAGGAGCGGTTATCCCGGGCATATTGGCTATTGCCGATACGGATCAACGTCGTGTCCAGCAAAGTGATGACCGTGGCCATGACTTTGTCGCGACTGAATCCCGGTGCCGCCAATTCAGCTTCCAGTCGCTGGCGCAGTTTCGGCAAGGCCAGCCCGAACTCACGCAGGCGCAAGTACTTGTCAGCGTCGCGCACCTCCCGCCAGCGCAGATGATAACGGTATTGTTTACGGCCCCGGGCATCCCGACCGGTGGCCTGCAGGTGCCCGCATGGATCGGTGCAGATCCACACTTCGGTATAGGCGGGTGGTACCGCGAGTGCATTGAGGCGTTTGATTGCCTCCGGATCGGTGATGCGCTGGCCCGTCGGGTCGAAATAGGCGAATTTTCCGCGCAGTTTCCTGCGGGTGATACCCGGCTGGGTGTCATCGACATAATGCAGGTCAGGCGGCAGTTCATCGGGCATGACAAGCGTCCAGGGCGAGGAATCACGTGGCGTTACAGCCATGGACCGCGCCCCGCTGCAGTCGTGCCGACGGATTTACGCCAGCACCGCGACCGCTTTGATTTGTGCCCAGAGTTGCTGGCCAGGGTGGATGTTCAGGTGATCGCGGGAATAACGCGTGATCCGCGCCAGCAGCGGCGTACCGGCGGCGTCCAGGCGAATCAGCACATGGGCGGCGTTGTCGGCGTTCATTTCACTGACCACGGTGACCGGCAGGCGATTGAGAATGCTGCTGTGCCCGGCACTGTGCAGGTTCAGGCTGACATCCCGTGCCTGGACCTTGCAGCGCAGTGCCTGGCCTGCATCCATGGGTGTATGCGGTACCCGAATGTTGAGGCTGGTGCCGGGCAACTGCAGGCTCAGCAATTGGTAGTCGGCGTCATAGGCGCTGACACGACCTTCGATCACCACTCCGGCGTCGTCCCCCATGGCCAGAGGCAAGTCGAGGCGCGCCAGAGTCTGGCCGATCGGTCCGCTGGCCAATGCCTTGCCGTTGCTGAGCAACACGATATGGTCGGCAAGCCGCGCGACTTCATCCTGGGAGTGGCTGACGTACAGCACCGGAATCTCGAGTTCGTCGTGCAGCCGCTGCAGGTAAGGCAGGATTTCACTTTTGCGTTGGGCATCCAGCGCCGCCAAGGGCTCGTCCATCAACAACAGTTTCGGGCTGGTGAGCAAGGCGCGGGCGATGCCGACGCGCTGTCGCTCGCCGCCCGAAAGGTGTTGCGGATGGCGGTCCAGCAAGTGGCGGATGCCGAGCAATTCGCTGGCGTGGGCCATGTCGACCCGCTGCTGCGACTTCGGGATGCGCTTGAGACCGAACTCCAGGTTGGCCAGCACCGACAGATGAGGAAACAGGCTGGCTTCCTGGAACACGTAGCCCAGCGTGCGTTTGTGCGGTGCGACGAAAACCTTGTTGGCGCTGTCTTGCCAGACTTCATCGTTGACCTGGATAAAACCCTGATCGGCCCGTTCCAGGCCGGCGATGCAGCGCAGGCAAGTGGTCTTGCCCGAGCCGGAATGACCGTACAGCGCCGTGACGCCACGACCCGGCAGTTGCAGGTCGACGTCCAGGGCGAAGCCCGGGTAATCCAGTTTCAGGCGCATGTGAATCATCGGTCAGCTCCAGCCCGCTTTGGTTTTCCGGCTGGAATACAGCGCCAGCAAGACGACAAACGAGAACACCAGCATCGCCCCGGCCAGCCAATGGGCCTGGGCGTATTCCATGGCTTCGACGTGATCGTAGATCTGCACCGAGACCACGCGGGTCTTCTCGGGAATGTTGCCACCGATCATCAGCACCACACCGAACTCGCCGACGGTGTGGGCGAAACCGAGAATGGCGGCGGTAATGAAACCGGGGCGGGCCAGGGGCAGCGTTACGCTGAAAAAGGTGTCCCAGGGATTGGCCCGCAGCGTCGCAGCCACTTCGAGCGGGCGCGTGCCAATGGCGGAAAAAGCGTTTTGCAGCGGCTGGACGACAAAGGGCATCGAATACAACACCGAACCGATGACCAGACCTGCAAAACTGAAAGTGAGGGTGCCAAGACCGAGTGATTGGGTGAACTGGCCAATGAACCCGTGAGGGCCCAGCGCCAGCAACAGATAAAAACCGATCACGGTCGGTGGCAACACCAGGGGCAGGGCGACAATCGCCCCGACCGGACCGCGCCACCAGGAGCGGGTGCGCGAAAGCCATAGCGCAATCGGAGTGCCGACAATCAGCAGGATGACGGTCGTCAGGGACGCCAGTTTCAACGTCAGCCAGATGGCGGAAAAATCGGCACTCGATAGCGACATTTTAGATTTCGTAACCGTAGGACTTGATGACAGCTGCCGCTTTCGGCCCCTTGAGGTAGTCAACCAATGCCTTGGCGGCCGGGTTGTCCTTGCCCTTGTTGAGGATCACGGCGTCCTGCTTGATCGGGTCGTGCAGGCTGGCCGGAACGATCCAGGCCGAACCGCTGGTGATCTTGCCGTCCTTGTAGATCTGCGACAGCGCGACAAAACCCAGCTCGGCGTTGCCGGTGGAGACGAACTGGTAGGCCTGGGTAATGTTCTGGCCCTCAACGATCTTGTCCTTGACCTTGTCGGTCAGACCTTCCCTGGCCAGCACCTGAGTCGCCGCCAGGCCGTAAGGCGCAGCCTTCGGATTGGCGATGGACAGGTGCTGGTACTCATTCTTTTTCAGCACATCGCCCTTGGCATCGACGTAGCCTTCCTTGGCCGACCACAGCGCCAGGGTGCCGACCGCGTAGGTGAAGCGCGAACCCTTGACGGTGTCGCCTTCGGCCTCGAGTTTTTTCGGGGTGCTGTCGTCGGCCGAGAGGAACACTTCGAACGGCGCGCCGTTTTTGATCTGGGTGTAGAACTGGCCGGTGGCACCAAAGGCGGTCACCAGTTTATGCCCGGTAGCCTTTTCGAAATCAGCGGCGATGGCCTGGATGGGCGCGGTGAAGTTGGCAGCGACAGCCACCTGGACTTCGTCCGCCTGAGCTGAGCCGAAGGCGAATACGGCGAGCAGGCTCGTGAGGCACGCAGGGGCAAAACGTGAGACGCGAATGGTCATGAAACGGCTCCGTTAAAGGCAATTGCAGCAAGGGTAAATCGTTATGTAGAGAAATATATAGCGAATTGCCTTTAAACGGAATGAGCTGTCACAAAACTGTATACAATTTTAACGCAAATGATCCTCAGGGGCGACGCAGCAGCCTCGCTAAACCTTCTTCAGCCAGTTTTCGAGTCAGTGCCTCGGTGGTCAATTCAACGCCGAGAGTAAATGCCTGGCCGGCCCAAAGGTTGCTGAAGTCCGCTTCACCTTTGGCCCGCAACGGCATCAACGCGCCACCGGCCAGGGGAAAGGCCGGAGCCTTGGCGCTCATGGGCCCCAGTTCGCGCATCACCCGATTAAGAATGCCCCGGGCCGGGCGACCGGTGAACACGTTGGTCACCGCCGTCTCGCTTTCCTTGGCGGTGCGCAACGCTTTGTGATGGGAGGGGCTGACCTTGGCCTCCGGGGTGAACAGGTACGCCGTGCCCACCTGCACCGCCGAAGCGCCCAGCATGAAGGCGGCGGCGACACCTCGTGCATCAGCGATGCCGCCAGCGGCAATCACCGGCACTTTCACTGCATCGACGACTTGTGGCACCAGGGCGAACGTGCCCACCTGGCTGCTCAGGTCATCGCTGAGGAACATCCCGCGATGGCCTCCGGCTTCATAGCCCATGGCAATGATCGCATCGCAGCCATGCTGCTCCAGCCACACGGCTTCTGCGACGGTGGTGGCCGAGGACAATACCTTCGCACCGGTGGCTTTGACCCGGTCGAGCAGGGATTTTTCCGGCAGGCCAAAGTGAAAGCTCACCACCTCGGGGCGAAACTCTTCGATCACTTGGCAGGCTGCGTCATCGAACGGCGCCCGATTGGACACCGGGGTTGGCGCAGCGAAATCGGCGCCGAGTTCCTGGTAGTAGGGCTGCAGCAGGTTTTTCCAGTCCTGCGCGCGTTGCTCATCAGGGGCTGGAGGCTGATGACAGAAAAAATTGACGTTGATCGGGCGCCGGGTGTGTTGGCGGATGGTTTTCAGCTCTTCGCGCAGTTGATCGATGCTCAGCATCGCCGCTGGCATCGAGCCGAGGCCGCCGGCATTGCAGGCCGCAATCACCATGGACGAGTTCGTGGCACCGGCCATCGGCCCCTGGATGATCGGCAGTTCGATCCCGAGCAGGTCAAGAATGCGGGTATCTGGCCATGGGTTCATGTGCTGTGTTCTCCGACGTTGAAGCAGGGCAGGGACGGTAGAACAGGATTTGTAACGCAACGATTGGCGCAAGGCCAGTCGTCTTTTCAGTTCGCCAGGCTTACTTCGGCGCTCGCTGGGGTCGCTGATTGGCTTAAAGTCGGGTACGACAATCTGCTGCCATGTGTTATTTCAAATGCACCACAACCAGACTGATTCCATTGAGAGGCCGTAATGTTCAAAGGTATTTTGATCGACAAAGACGACAGCGGTTACCGGGCCACACTGCAAGAGATCCAGGACGATCAGTTACCCGAGGGCGATGTCACGGTGCGTGTCGCCTATAGCACGCTGAACTTCAAGGATGGCCTGGCAATCAGCGGCAGCAGTCCGGTGGTGCGCAAATTCCCGATGGTGCCGGGCATCGACCTGGCCGGTGTGGTCGAGGTCAGCGGGCATCCGGACTACAAGGTCGGTGACCATGTCCTGCTCAACGGTTGGGGCGTAGGGGAAGGGCATTGGGGCGGCCTGGCGCAGAAGGCTCGCTTGAACGGTGACTGGCTGATCCCGCTGCCGAAGGCATTCACCTCCGCCCAGGCGATGGCCATCGGTACGGCGGGCTACACGGCCATGCTGTGCATCCTGGCCCTTGAGCACAACGGCGTGACGCCCGGGCAGGGTGAAATCCTGGTCACCGGCGCCAACGGTGGCGTCGGCAGTTTCGCCATCGCGTTGCTGAACAGGCTCGGCTATCGGGTGGTCGCATCCACCGGACGTACCTCGGAGCACGACTACCTGAAGCAACTGGGCGCCAGCGAAATCATCGATCGCGCCACGCTGTCCGAGCCGGGCAAACCCTTGGCCAAGGAGCGCTGGGCGGCCGTGATCGATTCGGTCGGCAGCCACACCCTGGCCAATGCGTGCGCCAGCACCAAGGCCAATGGCACCGTCGCGGCCTGCGGTTTGGCACAGGGCATGGACTTTCCGGCGTCCGTTGCGCCGTTCATCCTGCGCGGTGTGACCCTGGCCGGCATCAACAGCGTGACCCAGCCCAAAGCCAAGCGCGTGGAGGCCTGGAGTCGCCTGGCCAAGGACCTGGACTTCAATCTGTTGCCGTTGATCAGTCACGAAATCGGCTTGAGCGAAGCCATCGAAGCCGCGCCGCGCTTGCTTGCCGGGCAGTTGCGCGGGCGCGTGGTGGTGGACGTGAATCGCTGATCAGCGCGATTCGCGCTCCAGCAACTGGCGTTTGCGCTCGACACCCCAGCGATAGCCCGAGAGATTGCCATCGCTGCGCACCACGCGATGGCACGGGATCGCCACGGCCAGGTTGTTCGCGCCGCAGGCTTGAGCCACGGCGCGAACGGCTTTTGGCGAACCGATGCGTAGCGCGACATCGGCGTAGCTCGCCGTGCTGCCGACAGGGATTTCCCGCAGCGCTTGCCAGACCCGTTCCTGGAACGCGGTGCCGCGCACATCCAATGGCAGGTCCAGGCCAATCGCCGGGGCTTCAATAAAGCCGACGACCTTGGCAATCAACGCTTCGAACGCCTGATCGGCGCCAATCAAATTGGCTCGCCGAAACTTGTCTTGCAGATCACAGACCAGTTGGTGCGGATCGTCGCCGAGCAAAATCGCGCAAACCCCGCGTTCACTTTGCGCTACCAGAATCGCCCCCAGCGAACACTGGCCGACAGCAAAACGAATGTCGTTGTTTTGCCCGGCAGCGCGGTAGTCCCCGGGCTTCATTCCGAGCAGTTGGTCTGCCGCTTCATAAAACCGGCTGTTGGAGTTGAAGCCGGCGTCATACAGGGCATCGGTCACCGAACCGCCGTCTGCCAGGCGCTCGCGCACCTTGCGTGAACGATGGGCATCGGCGTAGCCCTTGGGCGTCAGGCCGGTGACGGCTTTGAACACGCGATGGAAGTGGAAGCTGCTCAATCGCGCAGCCTCGGCCAGTTCGCCCAGGGTGGGCAGCGTTTCGGCGCTTTCAATCTGGCGGCAGGCAGCGGCCACGGTGGCGGCATGCTGCGCGGCGAGTTCGCTCTGATCCTTTGCTGCGCGCTTGCTCGGACGATAACCTGCGGCCCGGGCCTGTTCGGCGCTATCGAAGAATTCGACATTCTGTGGCTTGGGCAGGCGCGCAAGGCTGCTCGGGTTGCAGTAGATGCCTGTGGTCTTCACGGCATAGACAAACTGCCCGTCAGCCTTGGGGTCGCGCGCGACCACGGCGGCCCAGCGCGGATCGTTTTCGGTGGTGATCTTGGTCGATTGGGTTGTCATGGCGTCACGTCCTTTGGGGAGTTGCCTGCACATTAACCAGGGGGCAATTCCCACACACTCCGGCGCTTGCGGTCAAATTCGAAGTCTTCATCCGGCGGTGCGGAAGGTGAAGTTGATGCGTTGCTCGCCCAGTCTCGGGTGAAAGCCGTCCTTGATCGGCAATACGCCGTGATAACGCAGGCGATCCACGCCACCCCAGACCACGATGTCACCATGCAGCAGAGGGATGCGCTGGCTTTTGTCACTGCGTGCAAAGCCGCCGAACAGGAACATCGCCGGCAAGCCCAGCGATACCGAAACGATGGGGGCCGCGTAGGAATGTTCGTCCTTGTCTTGATGCAATGACATTTTTGCGCCGGGGATGTAGCGGTTGATCAGGCAGGAATCAGGCACAAAGTCGCTGAACCCGGCAGCCTGCGCCGCCGCTTGTGCCAGTTGGAAAAACACCTCGGGCATTGTCGGCCAGGGCTGACCGGTCTGGGGATCGTGACGGGTGTAGCGGTATCCGTTGCGGTCCGTGGTCCAGCCGAATGTGCCGCAACTGCTCAGGGCGACCGACATGGTAAAGCCGCCGGGCGTGACCATCTGCCGAAACGGCGCAGCCAGCAGCACCGCCTCCAGGGCGGGCAGCAAACGCTCCAACCAGGGCAGGGCGAAGCCTCGTAGCACGTATGACTGTTCGCCGATCTGCTCGCGCCTGGGCTCTTGCTCGGGCTCTGCATCGGCAAACAGATCAAAAGTCAGCGGGTTCATGGGCTCATGTCGCATCGTGAAAGATGATTCCAAGGGTATGCCGTTTGCCGCTGTGCAGGCGACTCACACCGTGGCGCAGGGTCACGCGGTAGTAACCGCGAGTGCCTTTTACCGGTCGCTGGTTGACGGCAAAGATCAGCCCGTCTCCTTTCTTCAGGTCGATGACCATCGGCCGTGACTGCATCCGCGGGCGTTGTTCGGTCATGACAAATTCGCCGCCGCTGAAGTCTTGATCGGGGGCTGACAGCAGAATCGCCACTTGCAACGGGAAAACGTGCTCACCGTACAGGTCCTGATGCAGGCAGTTGTAGTCCTGCGGACCATATTGCAGCAATAAGGGTGTCGGACGGTTCTGACCAGCGGCATGACAGCGTTCGAGGAAGGCGGGATGTGTGTCAGGAAAACGCTGCGGCAAACCCATTTGTTCATGCCAGCGATTGGCGATGGGCGCCAGGCGCGGGTAGAGCGCGCTGCGCAAGCGCGCCACAAGGTCCGGCAACGGGTAGCTGAAATACTTGTACTCGCCGCGGCCGAAGCCGTGACGAGCCATCACCACGTGCGAGCGAAAGGGCTCGGCCCGGGGGTACAGGGCGCTGACCTGATCACAAGCCCTGTGGCTCAACAGTGAAGGGATGACGGCGTAGCCGTCCAGGTCAAGTTGCTGTTCCAGCCGGGGCCAGTCCAGCCGGTCCAGATATTGCTCGCTCATTGCCGGGCCTCTTGGGGTTGAGGTGGCCAGTCTGCAAGACTTGAATGCAGCAGGCACTCCGGCGCTTGCGGTCGAACTGCGAACGGGAGCCGACGTCCATTGTCGCTCCGGATTGCGTTACAGCGCTTTGCTGACGCTGATTTCGCTGATGACGTCGTCCTGTCCATGAATGGCATCCAGCGCCGCTTTGGCTTCTTCTGCGGTGCCGTGTTCAAGCTGGGCAAACTCGAAGCGGCGCTCACCGTTGAGTTTGTATTTGATGACGTACTTGGTCGTTTGGGCCACGGTCGTATCTGCCTGTCTCGTGTTTCGGGTGTGCAGATCAGCTCAGTTTCGTGCTGGAACGGCGAATGATTTTGATCGAGTGCGTCAGGGTGGGCTTGCGCGTCACGCTGATAGCGCGGCGGTTGACGGTGTCGATCGTGATGTTCCAGAAACCGGTGCTGGGGGCGGTGATGCGCGCCGGAAACGTGTCGAATGCACCACCGTGATAGGTGTGACGGCCGCCATTCTTGAAGCTGCGGAAGTTGGCGTCGTTCATCAAACGGATGTTGCACATTTGGGAGCATTGAATGACGACGATGTCGTCTTCATTGAGGTGCTCGCGCTGATGGATAAATTTCATGGGGCGCCTCCAGAAGGGCTTTTTCTACAAAATCAAAACGATAGCATGGGCGATGGGCGCAGTTTATCAGCCCGAAGGCCTTATTATCCGGCTGCTTCGACAATTAAAAACGCTAATTTCACCTTTGATGAGCGATAAAGCAGTTTGCCTCGGAGAAAAAACGCATCTGCGTTGTCCGAGCCTCTTTATCGGAGGTTTTGTATGAAGTGGGGTTTGTGGGTTGTTGCGCTGGCGGCATTGGTGAGCGGTTGTGCGAACGTCTCTGACATCAACGAGTCACTGCCGACCATGAGCGTGATTTCTGGCAAGAAACCCCATGAATATGCGCAATGCCTCAGCGAAAAACTGGCCGACAGTCGTGGCGCCTTGCAAATCGAGCCGCACAAGGATGGCCTGCGTGTGATTGTGCCGCTCAAGTATTCCACGGGGCCGTCAGCCGTATTCGACATTGAAGAGCGCTCGGGTGGCAGCAGCATCAAGCTGCACGAGAGCATGTCCAACGTCCCGGTGCGTCCAAAGGATGTACAGAAGGCTGCCACCGAGTGCATTTCCGGCTGATAAACTATCGACCCACAGCACCGATGCCGCCAAAGCCTGGCTTTGGCGGCATCGTCATTTCTGGAGTCGACTATGAAACGAGAGCAGGTCCGGGAGCGCCATGCAGAGGGACTTATCTCTGCCACCCATGTGATCCAGAACCCGGCGGAGCTGGGGGAATGGATCGTGTTTTTCAAGAAAAGCGCCGGGCGCAGCTATTTCCTGGTGGATGACAATGATGAAGTCGAGTCCTTTGGCAAGCTCGACGATCTGATTGAAACGGTGCGCGGACTCGGGATCAGGTTCGCCGAAATTCATCTGTAGGGCAGAGCGCCCTATTTGCAGACCACCACGACGCTGCGGTTCTTGTAATTGCCGATATCGGCGCCGAGGGTTTTTTCACTGACCTTGAGCGCTGGCGTGCCGTCGGTGCCGACAATCCGGTAGCCGGTACCTGCACAGGAGGCATCGGCCTTTTCGTAGCAGGCGGCCCAGGAATTCGCCTCTCCCGAGCAATCGATCGTCAGACCCTGCTCTCCGTTGCCCAGGTAGGTTTCTTTCGACGTTGCGCAGCCGCTCAGGGCCAATACTGCTAGCAAAGGCAAAACTTTATTCATGGTTTGATCATCGTCAGTGGGGTGGGCTAAGGCTGAGACAGCGTCGGACTCAAAAGGTTATAGCCAAAGGCCACTTCTTTTCGTTATCCAGCAAAAAGGTTCTTCACACATTCCCGGGAAACTGTAGGAGCCAGCCTGCTGGCGATGGACTCCAGTGCGCCGCGTTTATGCAGGTTCACACGCGTTATCGTTAACGACCATCGCTGCGATGCGGCGACCCGACAAGCCAGCTCCTACAGGAGACCGCGTTCGCGTCGAAAACGAAGTGACCTCTAAACCAGTGAAAGAACCATAAAAAAGCCCTGCGCCATGGCAGGGCTTTTCGAGAGGAGCGTCGATCAGCTCTTGTCCTTGCCGCGTCGCTTCGGTTCCGGGTGCTCAAGTTCCAGCACCGAAGCCACCTCGATTGCCAGGGCCTCGGAAGGGAAAGGCCCGGCGATATTTTCACCGGCGACACTGGCCACCCACCATTGCCCGTCTTTCACCTTGTTGATCAGGAATCCGTTGACGCTTTTTGCTTCCGACATCTATTTGCCTCGTTGTCTGGTTCAATCGCGCCATGATACCGGCAAACGCGCGCAACGGGTGCCGATGGGTGTAGGGTAGGTCGCATCGGGTCGGTGAAAACCGTGCAATTACGCAAGTTTCTGCTATGCATAACGGGTTGCGTAGTGACCTGTGAACGCCCGCAGGGAACTATCGCCAAGAATATTTCTCTATGTTGACATCGGTTAGCCAGCGCGGGGCATTGTAAGGTGCTCGCCGGCTGATTAGACTGCGCCGAAACTCGTACACACAGCCCTTTCAAGGACTTTTATGATCAAGAAATGCTTGTTCCCAGCAGCCGGTTACGGTACTCGCTTCCTGCCAGCGACTAAAGCCATGCCCAAAGAAATGCTGCCGGTGGTGAACAAGCCACTGATCCAGTACGGCGTCGAAGAAGCCCTGGATGCCGGCTTGAACGAAATCTCCATCGTTACAGGTCGCGGCAAGCGCGCCCTGGAAGACCACTTCGACATCAGCTACGAGCTGGAAAACCAGATCAAGGGCACCGACAAGGAGAAATACCTGGTCGGCATCCGTCGCCTGTTGGACGAGTGCTCGTTCTCCTACACTCGCCAGACAGAAATGAAAGGCCTGGGTCATGCGATCCTGACGGGTCGCCCGCTGATCGGCGACGAACCGTTCGCCGTGGTGTTGGCGGATGACCTGTGCGTCAACCTGGAAGGTGACGGCGTTCTGAAGCAGATGGTCAAGCTGTACAAACAGTATCGCTGCACCATCGTCGCGATCATGGAAGTTGACCCGCAGGAAACCAGCAAGTACGGCGTGATTGCAGGCGACCTGATTGGCGACGACCTGTACCGCGTGCGCAACATGGTCGAGAAACCAAAACCGGAAGATGCCCCGTCGAACCTGGCAATCATCGGTCGTTACATCATGACGCCGGACATCTTCAGCCTGATCGAACAAACCGAGCCAGGCAAAGGTGGCGAGATCCAGATCACCGACGCCCTGATGAAACAGGCGCAGGATGGTTGCGTGATTGCCTACAAGTTCAAAGGCAAGCGTTTCGACTGCGGTGGCGCCGAAGGTTACATCGACGCGACCAACTTCTGCTTCGAGAACTTCTACAAGACGGGCAAGGCTTATTGATAGCGCTTGAGGTTCTTGTGAGAATTTACTTGATTTAGTGTTAAATCAAGTAATAGACAAAGCAAATGCCCCGACATCGTTCGGGGCGTTTGCTTTTATATTGCAGTAAGACATGCCGATGCCTGAAAGGCATGTTGCTATTTTATATGGGGAGAATTTTAGCTTTATATATCTAATTTTTTAGCTTGTGCCGAGTTCTATCGAACGCCAGACGCCACTTGCTATGGCAATGAGTTTTTCGCTTACTCGAAGCTCGCCGGAGACAAATACCAAGTTGCCGGTAATCTTATTGACCCTTGCAGTACCTATAACCCAGTCACCAGCTTTTGCCCCAGCAACAAAGTCGGTGTGTAAACTCACCGTGATACATGGTTTATTTCCAGTTGCATGAAAGGCAGTACCGCCCAAGGAGTGGTCGAGAAAGGTCATGATCATGCCTCCATGCAGACGTTCCAGCGAATTCAAGTGTTTCTGATCAATTTGGAACTTGAATGACCAAGCGTTTGCCTCGTTCTTGTGCAACAAAGGGCCAACCGTTTGTTCAAAGCCATCATAGGAAAATAGCTGGGGGAAAGGCTCATACCCGTCGGGGTCGTTATACGTTTTCGGGAGTGCATCCATGATTACCTCAGTCTTGTTTTTTCGGTTGTAAGGTGAGGGGAGTGTTTGTCCAATATCCATCTCCAAAGTGGTGGGAAAAGCGCAATTATTGCCATGGTGAAATATCCATATGGCATAACAGGCGCATCGGATTGTTGGCTCAAGGCATAAAAGGGTTTGGCTGGATGGACGTGGTGATCTGAATGATGTCCTAGATTAAATAATGCATAGTTGGTCAGTGAGTAATTGTCCCAAGAGCTTGAGTAGCTTGGTTTGCGACTGCCTCCGCTCCGGTTTAGCCCGTAGTGCTGCATGTAATTCACTGTTTCAAGAACAAGCACTGCAATGACACCTTGAGCTATAAATGCAGCAAGCGCAATTGGTCCAAGAAGAAGCAGTATAGCTATGTAAAGGAGACTCTGAATAATCCACAGGCTTATAGCGCGGTTGTGAATGGGATGATACTGATGGCCTGAGAATATTGCAGATCGGGCACATTCTCTTTTCCACATAGATATGCCACCAAAAAAAATTGATCGGATGTAAAATTTGTATAGGGACTGGCCGTGTTGTGCTGATGAGTGGTCCTTCTCTGTTGCTACGTTGGGGTGATGGCTGTACAGGTGTTGCAGTTTGAAGTGGGGATAGCTGGATAGAAGCATGAGGGCGGTGCCTAAGTGCTTGCTTATGGAAGCTCCCCTATGAAACATTTCATGGGCTAAAACAATTCCAACAATTCCTGTTGTTAATCCGCAGTTGTAGATTGGTACGATTTTTTCGAAAGATGTAAATTTTTCATATGGAATGGTAATGATCGTGCTGGCTACTACAGTAATGACAATTAGAGCGGTAAGTCGAGCAATGCGCTCTGGTATTGCTGGAAAATAAGCATTTTTATTTGTTGGGGCGACTGGCTTGCCTAATATTTCGATAGCAGGATAAACCACAGTGCCAAGAATTATAGTGGTGTAGATCCAGTTGCCACCGTTCCATAAACCTAGTCCGACAGACATAGGGTGAAGTAAGGCTAGACAATACGCCCAATCACGAACCATTAAATTGACTCCACAAGCATGCCCACAGGGGTAAAGGGGGTGACCTTGTATGGTAAGTCGGCAATCCGAATAATGAATTCCATCTCTTGGATGCTATAGGCTCGTCTGTGTGACGCTACTCCATCACTGATGATGCTACTGGAGTAAAAAGGCGATAGAGACTGTACGAGTGCAGGCCCATAAAAAGTGCGCCGTAGATCAAAAATTATCACTTTTTTGGAAATCCTCTTTAATTCCCGAAGTAGTTTGATAACAATGCCCACTGGAAAGTGGTGCAGTGCCTGGCAGTTCAGCGCGATATCAAATTTCAGGTTTGAGAATAAAAGGTTGGTGGCGTCTGCAACAAGCCATTCAATGTTCATATGTCTGAAGGCAGTTGTGTTGGTTTCTATGTGACGTTGTGAAAGATCACTTCCTACGGCATGAATGTGAAATTTACCATGATCAACTTGCGATGTCACACTCCTGAGCAGCCAACAACTTCCTCCACAAACTTCAATAACCGATACACTACCCGCTACTTGCGCTCGTATATTTTTTAGTATGAAGTCGGTGAGCTTTCGCTTGAGTCCAGATGCATTTGCGAGCGCTTCCAAATCTCTGACAACTTCGGCCGCTAATTCACTTTCAGGGAATAGGTCAAGAATTTCCGCCTTTTCCCGATAGATCAGTCTGTCAACAAAGCCAAAATGCTGTTGGCGATAAGCAGCGAACTGTTCTTCAAATGGTATCATGTGACAAGCTTTTTTGTTTTAACTCGGGTTGGAGAAACTCGACATGCTTTCGCCGCTGACGAATCGCCCTCATCGTTTTCTGTTGGTGAAAATACCGATTAGACCGCTCCTTTAGATAGAGCGCCGCGGAACTCTCATTTGTTTGGTAGTATATGATCCAATCGTCGATATCATCACGCCCCAGCAAGTGAAGAGGGGGGTGATCGATCGGAACCAAGCCAAACTCCACAAAGTATCTAAGTGTTTGATATCGAGTTATTCCGACTATGAAATCGAAATTGTCTTTGATTGCTCGAGTTGCAGCTTCTTGGAGTAGAATGCCAATCGCAATGTTGCCGCGAAAATTCGGCGTTAAAACCACATTAGTTGCTTCTAGAAGTCTTGGTCTGTACCCGATATCGGGCAGGTATCGAAAGTAAGGATTTGCCTCGGAATACAGGGTTTCGCATAGGCCAAGTGTCCCTTCCATTTTTTCGTCAAAGTACAGGCCGAAGCACTTGGTGTCTGGTCCAGGCAAAATTGATGATGTGAAAAAACCGAGCGGCTCGTAGGATTGCCTGAGGATTTTTTCATACTGATACGTTGAGTCAGGATCTGATCGATCTATCTCTCGAATTGAGTAATTTCTCAGGTCATAAAAATCTTTCATGCACTTCTCCGATCTGAGCGTTACGCCAATGCAGAGTTTGGAGGCGGCACGTCGGCTGTATCTGCCGTCAATACGTCATTGAATAACTGACCGTACAAGCGGAACGTCATACGGCGTGCATGCACTACGTACTCCAGTTCGTTATCATGAACGAACTCAATTGCCTCAATTGCTTCCTGTAGGTGCTTCGCATCGAATCCTCCATGACTGCGCAAGAATGTCACTGCGTTACTTGGTATCCCATATTGTTCCGTCATGACATCTGCGAACATGGTGCCGAAGTCGGCTCCTAGCCCTTCGGTAGCCGTCGCGACCCCGAGGATGCCAACGGGATTGCCATAGGTTGCCATATAATAGTTCTGGGTAATCAAGCCCCAAGCGCCTGCAGAAGGCTGGGAATTAAGAAGGAAGTCCGAATCAAGGCCAATATTTTTCAGATCTTTGATGCAGAAAAGATCGTGGCCATTCTCTTCAAGAACTTGTTCAAAAAACCAGTTGCGAAGCCCCCGACGATCATCGCTCAGGCGCGCTCCACCCAAGGCCAGCATTCGGGACGTGTGACGTACTAAGTGATAGGTCTCACGAAGGTAAGATGCGTAATGAGCTCTGGTCATGCCACCGCTCGCAACGACTCTCAACAGTGGATTGGTTTCAACGAACTGTTTATATTCGTTCTTCGTCTTCTGTACGATCAAGTCAAACTTGTGCATGTTTACTCTCCTGGCGATTGGAATCCTTACGATAATCGCCATTTCTGAGCGCTAGAATAGGAAGAATGTACCATTGACCCATTGATGAGACCTGTTGCCCATATTCGTCTACACGTAGCCTCTATCCTGCGTGCTCCTCCTCGCTATTCTGAGTTATGGTTTCTTCACGCTACAGGGATAGAGGTCTAGGAGTCCGAATTTCGCCAGGCAAACTATCTCCAAAGCTAAAAGGATTAATTTGTTACAAGTTTGTGTTGACGCGTCATGCCTGGGTGCTATCTTATTCGCGTTACTCTGATTGATAATTTGCATATTAAAAATAATAAATAAAATAAAAAGAAGAGTTATATATATGACGCATCAATTGCCCGAGAGTTTACTTGATGGCGCGATGCCTCTATCAGATTGTTCAAGTCCATCATTGGGCTTGATTCGGGGGAAAATGCGTAATTGCTGGGACTTTCTCCGATTTTTTCAACGACTCACTGATCAAGCCGTTAGATATGATGCGTGTTTTTTTGGGTGTGGTGTGTTGCATGCTCTCGGTGTGTCGTTGGATCGCGAAATTACCCATAACCTGCCTCTATCATATCGAAAGGGTATCAGAACGACTACAGGGGGTGTGCAAAGCCCCCCGCTGTCGACTTGGTTTGCTTCGGGTAAGCCACTGTTGGTAAAGATACCCAGCCAATTATGTTCAGCATGGGAGGAGAACTTCGTTGCTCATGGATATAGAAATATGGTTATCCATGGCTTTTCTGATAGAGAAGTCGGAACGGTCTCTATCTTCGGGTTTTACAACTATATCTCTGAAAGTGATGATAGGGTGGTCGGCCTTCTCAATGCTATTGCAGCTATTACTCATTCTGCATTACATGAGCTTCCTCAAACTATTGGGCGCGAATTTCATCTCGTGGATAGTAAAAAGCCGGTGGCCCTGACGGAGCGAGAAGAAGAGGTTATCTACTGGGTAAGTCAAGGTAAAACTAACGCGGATATAGCGATCATCCTTGGTATTAGTTCAAATACTGTTAGAAATCACCTGCACAATGCGTCGGAAAAACTGTCTGCAAGCAATAGAGTGGAGCTTGTTTCCTTTATGGCTCAACGTTGTACCGGTTAATGGTATAAATTCGGAGAATACGTAATGGATAGGAAAGCATTTTTCTGGATGGTACAGGAGGGGCGTTTGCCGCCACCGAGAGCAGCTGAAACACTAGGAATAAAAATCTTAAAAGTTGATGCTAATGAAGGAAGTGTTGAAGTCTTGTTTGAGGCTATCGACGCTTTTACGAATCCGGAGGGCAATATACAGGGAGGGTTCCTTGCCGCGATGCTTGACGACACGATGGGGCCAGCCCTAGCTGCAACACTTGACGAGGGTGAGTTTGCGCCAACCTTGAGCCTGAATGTTAATTTTCATGCCCCGGCCAAAATAGGGGCTCTGATCGGGAGGGGGCGGGTAGTCAAGCGCGGAGGACGGGTTTGCTTTCTCTCTGGTGAGCTTGAGCAGTCGGGTCAAGTCATCGCGACTGCGAGCGCTACTGTGTTGATCCGAAAGCTATAGGGGGCAAAAGATAACTTCCTGACTATGGCAAAATACCCGGATCACAACAATTGATTGAAAATTAGGTCGGACGGCGAATCGCTCGAGTAGGTTTTTTACTTTTCGGCCTCATATCGTCTGCAGCGCTTGCCCCACAAATGTCTACGGGTATGCTGTTGGCCTGCCGAGGAGATTGAAAATGGCCTACGATTTTGACCTTTATGTGATTGGTGCCGGTTCCGGTGGTGTGCGTGCTGCGCGGTTTGCCGCCGGGTTTGGCGCGAAAGTGGCGGTGGCCGAGAGTCGTTACCTGGGCGGCACCTGTGTGAACGTCGGCTGCGTGCCGAAAAAATTGCTGGTCTACGGTGCGCACTTCGCCGAGGACTTCGAGCAGGCATCCGGTTTTGGCTGGAGCCTGGATGAAGCGCAGTTCGACTGGGCGACGCTGATCGCCAACAAGGACCGCGAGATCAATCGCCTCAATGGCATTTATCGCAACCTGCTGGTCAACAGCGGCGTGACCTTGCATGAGGGGCACGCGAAGATCGTCGATCCGCATCAGGTCGAGATCAATGGCGAGCGCTTTACCGCCAGGAACATCCTGATCGCGACCGGTGGCTGGCCGCAGATTCCGGAAATTCCGGGGCACGAGCATGCCATCAGTTCCAACCAGGCATTCTTCCTCGAAGAGCTGCCCAAGCGGGTGCTGGTGGTGGGCGGTGGCTACATTGCGGTCGAGTTCGCCGGGATCTTCCATGGTCTGGGTGCCGAGACCACGCTGCTGTACCGCGGCGAACTGTTCCTGCGCGGCTTTGACGTTTCCGTGCGCAAGCATTTGCAGGAAGAGTTGACCAAGCGTGGCATGGATCTGCAATTCAACGCGGACATCGAGCGCATCGACAAACAGGCCGATGGCAGCCTGAAAATCACGCTCAAGGACGGTCGCCAACTGGAAGCCGATTGCGTGTTCTATGCCACCGGGCGTCGTCCGATGCTGGACAATCTCGGGCTGGAAAACACCGGGGTCAAGCTCGACAAGAAAGGTTTTGTCGAAGTCGATGAGTTGTATCAGACCGCCGAGCCGTCGATCCTGGCGCTGGGCGATGTGATCGGTCGTGTTCAGCTGACGCCGGTCGCGCTGGCTGAAGGCATGGCGGTTGCGCGACGCTTGTTCAAGCCTGAGCAGTATCGTGCGGTGGATTACAAGATGATCCCGACGGCGGTGTTCAGCCTGCCGAACATCGGCACCGTCGGTTTGACCGAAGAAGAGGCCCGCGAAGCCGGCCACGAGGTGCAGATCTTCGAAAGCCGCTTCCGGCCAATGAAACTGACCCTGACAGAATGCCAGGAGCGCACGCTGATGAAGCTGGTGGTGGATGCCAAGACCGACAAGGTCTTGGGTTGCCACATGGTCGGCCCGGAGGCTGGTGAAATCGTCCAGGGCCTGGCGATTGCCTTGAAGGCCGGTGCCACCAAACGCGACTTCGACGAAACCATCGGCGTGCACCCGACGGCCGCCGAAGAGTTCGTCACCATGCGCACGCCGGTCGCCGGTTAATCGTCCTTCGCTGCGTCTGCCGCTGCCGCAAGGGTTGCGGCCAGACGTACGCGTTCTTCCAGATCCGTCCGGGTCCTGGTCAGTTCAATTTCCAGTGACTTATTGAGCTGCGATTGCTCATCGACGTTCTGTTTGAGTGCCTGACTTTCCAGCAGGGCGACGCGCAGGCGTTCCTGGAGGAGGGTGCGCTCGCCGTCGACGCGGGTGGCCTGCTCCAGCAACTGATCCTGACGGGTATTGCTTTGCTTGAGCTGTTCCTGCAGCAGGCTCAGCTCGCGCAGTGTGCCGCGGTTTTCAGTCAGCAAGCGTTCGTTGTCGCGGTGCAACTGGGTGATTTCATCCTGGCGTACCAGGGCGCTTTGTTGTGCCTGGCGCAGTTCCATCTGTAGCTGTTGCACCTGGCCTTCGTGGCGACTCATTTCCTGTTCGCGCTGTTCCTTGACCGCATTGCGGTAGTGCTCCAGTGCGTCGCGAGTGTGCAGGTGTTTTTCCTCAAGGGAGCGGATCTGCTCGTCCTTGTCTTTCAAGCGCAATTCGAAATCGGCCAGTGCCTGGTTCATCCCGGCGTTGCGGGTTTGCTCCGTTTGCAGCATGGCGCGGGTTTCTTGCAGGGCCTCGGATTCCTGAGTCAGTGCCAGGCTCTGGAACTCGTATTGCTGGTGCAGTTCGCTGTTGGCCTCTTGCGCTTCGTCGAGCTGTTTTTCCAGCGCCTTGCGTTGTTCCTCGTACTGCGTGCGCGCCTGGTCGATGGGTTCCTGCGCCTGCTCCTTGAGTCTTTGGGCGAGCCGCGCCACCAGCGCCATCAGTTCGTCGTCAATCGGTTCCGCTGGCGCTTCAACCGCCTCGTTCCTGTCATCGAGCTCTTTGAGGTAGCGATGAATCGTGGTTTTCGAGCCGGTATTGCCCATTTCGATCCGTACGGCATCGATGCTGGGGTTTTCGCCACGGGCGAGGATCGCCAACCGAGCGGCTTGCACTACCGCTTTATTTACACCGCCGCGTGCCATGAGATCTCCCGGGTTTTGTTGATGTGGTACGTACCACGTAAATACGCATTGTACCATTCAATTGATAAAGTTAAATGCTGAATGTAATTAACACGGGATATACTGGTATTACCCCGTGTGATGGCAATTTTTAGGTATTTCTCGCGCTGTTTCCGTACACAAACCTTTGTAGGAGCGAGCTTGCTCCGGGCGGCGATCCGACGATGACCCCCAAGACCGCCGCGGGGCACCTGCCAACCAGCGTCATCGTTAACGATCATCGCGAGCAGGCTCGCTCCTACAGTCGGTTAAAACAGGTTCATGTCCTATGAGCGATCTGGATCGCTATCTGCAAGCCGCGACTCGCGACAACACCCGTCGCAGCTATCGGGCGGCCATCGAACATTTCGAAGTCACGTGGGGCGGGTTTCTGCCGGCAACCGGCGACAGCGTGGCGCGCTACCTGGTGGCGCATGCCGGGGTGTTGTCGATCAATACGCTGAAACTGCGCTTGTCGGCCTTGGCGCAGTGGCACAACAGCCAGGGTTTTGCCGATCCCACCAAGGCGCCGGTGGTGCGCAAGGTGTTCAAGGGCATCCGCGCGTTGCACCCGGCCCAGGAAAAACAGGCCGAACCCTTGCAGCTTCAACACTTGGAGCAGGTGGTCAGTCGTCTGGAGCTGGAAGTGCAAATCGCAAAGGCCGAAGGCGACCGCCCGGGATTGCTGCGGGCCCGGCGCGACATGGCATTGATCCTGCTGGGCTTCTGGCGCGGCTTTCGCAGCGACGAGTTGTGCAGGCTTCAGGTTGAACACGTGCAGGCCAGCGTCGGTTCCGGCATCAGCCTCTATCTGCCGCGCAGCAAGAGTGATCGCGACAACCTCGGCAAGACTTATCAGACGCCGGCCTTGCAGCGTTTGTGCCCGGTGCAGGCCTACATCGACTGGATCACCGAAGCGGCACTGGTGCGTGGGCCGGTGTTCCGAGGCATCGATCGCTGGGGGCATCTGGGCGAGGAGGGATTGCACGCCAACAGCGTGATTCCCTTGTTGCGCCAGGCGCTGGAGCGGGCAGGCATTGCCGGCGAACTCTACACCAGCCATTCCTTGCGCCGCGGCTTTGCGACCTGGGCGCATCAAAGTGGCTGGGATCTGAAGTCGCTGATGAGTTATGTGGGCTGGAAGGACATGAAGTCGGCCATGCGCTACATCGAAGCTAGTCCGTTCCTCGGGATGGCGCGCCTCACGGAAAAGCCGATTGAGTCATAGAGATCGTTTTCTTCTATAAATACAGTCAGCTAATAGCTAAAGCCAATCAGCAGCATCAGGTTTGCCAATGAGCCTTCCGTTCGTCGAGTGGGTAAAGTTCTCTCCATCAACTTCTTAACCCCTGACGGAGAGTCAACGATGCCTATCATCAACAGCCAAGTTAAACCGTTCAAAGCTGACGCATTCAAAAATGGCGACTTCGTAAAAGTCTCGGACGCTGACCTGAAAGGCAAATGGTCTGTCGTGTTCTTCTACCCGGCCGACTTCACCTTCGTCTGCCCGACCGAGCTGGAAGACCTGGCTGACAACTACGACGCCTTCCAGAAACTGGGCGTCGAAATCTACAGCGTTTCCACCGACACCCACTTTGCCCACGCTGCCTGGCACAACACTTCGCCAGCCATCGGCAAAATCCAGTACACCATGATCGGCGACCCGACCCACGCCATCTCCCGCAACTTCGACGTGCTGATTGAAGAAGCAGGTCTGGCTGATCGTGGCACCTTCGTGATCAACCCGGAAGGCCAGATCAAGATCGTTGAACTGAACGACGGCGGTGTAGGCCGTGACGCTTCCGAGCTGCTGCGCAAGATCAAGGCAGCCCAGTACGTCGCTGCTCACCCGGGCCAGGTTTGCCCTGCCAAGTGGAAAGAAGGCGAGGCCACTCTGGCGCCGTCTCTGGACCTGGTCGGCAAGATCTAAGTCAGTGATCGCTCCATCAGGGCGGAACTCCGCACCTACTCGGTAAGCTGCACCGCCCAATAAAAACGCCCGGGCGAGATTCGCTCGGGCGTTTTTTTATGCCTGCTTTATATGAAACAGCAAAAAGGAAATCGCCCGTATGTTGGACACCAATCTTAAAGCCCAGTTGAAATCGTACCTGGAACGGGTTACCCAGCCGATCGAGATCGTTGCTTCCCTCGACGACGGTGCGAAATCCCAGGAAATGCTCGAACTGTTGAAAGACGTTGCCAGTCTTTCCACCCAGATTACTTTGCTCGACAACGGTGATGATGCACGCAAGCCATCGTTCTCGATCAATCGCCCGGGAGCTGACATCAGCCTGCGTTTTGCCGGCATCCCGATGGGCCATGAATTTACTTCGCTGGTGCTGGCCTTGCTGCAAGTCGGCGGTCATCCGTCCAAGGCCAGTGTCGAGGTGATCGAACAGATTCGCTCGCTCAAAGGCGAGTTCAACTTCGAGACTTACTTCTCGCTGTCGTGCCAGAACTGCCCGGACGTGGTCCAGGCGCTGAACCTGATGGCGGTGCTCAATCCGAACATTCGCCACGTCGCTATCGACGGTGCACTGTTCCAGGCTGAAGTCGATGAGCGCCAGATCATGGCGGTCCCAAGCATCTACCTCAATGGTGTGAACTTCGGTCAGGGCCGCATGGGCCTGGAAGAGATCCTCGCCAAGATCGACACCAGTGGCATTGAGCGTCAGGCCGAGAAAATCAGCGCCAAGGATGCCTTTGATGTGCTAGTGGTCGGCGGTGGCCCGGCCGGTGCTTCGGCGGCCATCTATGCGGCCCGCAAAGGCATTCGCACCGGTGTCGCGGCCGAGCGTTTTGGTGGTCAGGTGCTGGACACCATGGCCATCGAAAACTTCATTTCGGTGCAGGAAACCGAAGGGCCGAAACTGGCCGTGGCTCTCGAAGAACACGTCAAGCAGTACGACGTGGACATCATGAATCTGCAACGTGCCGACAAGTTGGTGCCCGGCAAAAATGGCGAGCTGCACCAGATTCACTTCGCCAGCGGCGCAACGCTCAAAGCCAGGACCTTGATTCTGGCGACTGGAGCGCGGTGGCGTGAAATGAGTGTCCCGGGCGAGCAGGAATACCGCAACAAAGGCGTGGCGTACTGCCCGCATTGCGACGGCCCGCTGTTCAAGGGCAAGCGCGTGGCAGTGATTGGCGGCGGTAACTCCGGTGTCGAAGCGGCCATCGACCTGGCGGGTATCGTGTCCCACGTCACGCTGCTGGAGTTCGACGTTCAGTTGCGCGCCGATGCGGTGTTGCAGCGCAAGTTGCACAGCCTGCCGAATGTCACCGTGATCACCAGTGCGCAAACCACTGAAGTCACCGGCGACGGTCAGAAGGTCAACGGCCTGCGCTACAAGGATCGCCAGAGCGACGAAGTGCGCAGCGTGGAGCTGGAAGGGATCTTTGTGCAGATCGGGTTGCTGCCCAACACCGATTGGCTCAAAGGCACCATCGAGCTGTCACCCCGTGGCGAGATCATTGTCGATGCTCGCGGTGAAACGTCGGTGCCGGGTGTGTTCGCCGCCGGCGACGTGACTACTGTGCCGTACAAGCAGATCGTGATCGCGGTGGGCGAGGGCGCCAAGGCTTCGCTAAGCGCCTTCGATCACCTGATCCGCACGTCCGCCCCGGCATAAAACCCGGCGCTGAAAACACAAAACCCCATGAACGATCATGGGGTTTTTTGTGTCTTGCACATTACCAATGTGGGAGCGGGCTTGCTCGCGAAGGCGTCGTGTCAGTCACTTCAATGTCGAATGATACGACGTCTTCGCGAGCAAGCCCGCTCCCACAAGGGATTTGCGGTATGGCTTAGAGTGGTGCTGGCTGGATGATCTCGACCCAGTAGGCGTCCGGGTCCTTGATGAATGCCAGGCTCTTCATGCGGCCATCGTTCAGGCGCTTCTGGAAATCGCAGCCCAGCGCTTCAAAACGCTCGCAGGCGGCGACGATGTCCGGCACCGAAATGCAGATATGGCCGAAACCGCGCGGATCGGTGTTGCCATTGTGGTAGGCGAAGTCCGGGTCGTTCTCGGTACCGTGGTTGTGGGTCAGCTCCAGAATGCCGGGGATCGATTTCATCCACTCGGTGCGCGCGGCGGCATCGGCCGGGATCTGGTTTTTGTCGACCAACGCCAGGAAATACAGGCTGAACTCGGCTTCCGGGAAGTCGCGTTTTTCCACCAGGGTAAAGCCCAGGATGCGTGTGTAGAAGTCCAGGGACTTGGTGATGTCCTTGACGCGCAGCATGGTGTGGTTGAAGACAAATTTCTGCGTAGCGGTGTCCGGTTGGGCGGTGACGCCGGGGAAGGTGTTCAATTCGTGCAGGCTCATGGGCCCTCCGGGAAATATGTGGGCTAACGAATGGTGACAATGATACGCAAGGGGTCGGACATCGCCAAACCCAAACAGTCGGCTATTGCCTGACAGCCGGCCTGGGCCCAGACTTTACGGCTTGATCCGTGAGTGCCGATTGCAATGATCCGATTCCGTAACCTGCTGTTTGTCCTGCTGAGTCTGTTTTCGCTGGCGGGTGCTGCTCATGCCGATGCGCCAGTGGTGACCTGGCCGCAAGGCTGGCAGGTCGAAGCCGTCCCGGATGCTGCGTCGGGGGTCAGTCGCCAGCGGGCGGTGAAAAATGATCAGGATGGATTGCCGCTCCTGGTGATGGAGCTGACCATGAGTCCGGTGCAAAGCGATCATCAGGTAAACCTCGAAGGCGTATTGCTGGAAATGCGCAAGTCAGTTCAAAAAGACTTCTTTCAGGGTGGGTATCAAAGTGTCTGCACGCGAATTCATTCGACTACCTTGAGTCGATTGGCCGCGCTGGAAACAACCTGCACCGTCACGCAAAACGGCAGGCATGTGCTTTCGCAAACATTGGTGGCCGCGGTGGATGCCGATAAGGCCTATGTTTTTTCCTACGCAGGGCAGGCCGAGGCTTATAAGGCGAGCCAGGATGAAATAGACGCTGCCCGTAACAGCTTGAAACTTTAGTTGGCGACAGTGCTTTTTCGATGCATGAAAAAAATTTTAGATATCCAAATGGATTAAGCACAAAGTAGTTGGCGGTCAGGTAGTTGTCTTGTGCTCGCCGCGGGCATTTAGATAGCCCATGAAAAAGCCCTGCATAAGCAGGGCTTTTTTGTCGCCGCGAGAGTTAGCCACGCAGCCAGGAGTCAACGGTGGCTGCACCGTACTGTTCTTTCCAGGCTTTGAGGCCGCGGTGATTGCCGCCCTTGGTTTCAATCAGCTCGCCGGTGTGCGGGTTCTGATAAACCTTGACCACACGAGCGCGGCGGGTTTTCGGTGCTGCTGCTTGCAGGCCGGATTTTGCCGGATTCGGGTCGAGAATGGCGATGATGTCGCGCAGGCTCTTGCCATAGGTTTTCATCAAGCCCTGAAGCTTCTCTTCGAATTCGATTTCTTTCTTGAGCCCGGCATCGTTCTTCAGGGATTCCAACTGCTTGAGCTGTTCTTGAAGGGCCTTTTCGGCTGCACGAAATTCAGCGAGTCTGGACAATATCTTTACTCCAATAGTGTGTTTGGCTGATACCAACCGCAAACAAAGCTATAAGCCAAGAGCCTTGAAGCGACTCGGTGATAGTGGCTCACCTGCCAAATTAGCGCAGGCAGGAAAAATTGTAGTAGTTAATTGGCCAAGAGTAAATCCTGTCTTTTTCTTCATGTAACGGCAGTAGTGTCTTGATTCAAATTTATGCCTGTAGTCGTTGTTTTGTCGATTAAATTTTCGAGTTAATGGTCGCTTAATGCACTAATGAATTCCGCCCCGGGCATGGGTTTGCCGAACAGATAACCCTGCAGGAAGTTGACCTGACGAGCGCTGAGGTAATCACTCTGCTCAGGGGTTTCGACACCTTCGGCCACCAGGGCAAGGTCGAGTTTGACGGCCAGGTCGATGATGCTGTCGAGGATGTGGCTGGAGAGGGTGTCGATGCCGATCATGGCGACAAAACTCTGGTCTATTTTCAGGAAGTCGACATTGAACTGCCGCAGGTAGCCAAGGCTTGAATGACCCGTGCCGAAATCGTCGATGGCGATCTTCACGCCCAGTTCGCGAAGTTGCTCGAACAGTTGCAGGGTGATCGCCGTTGGCTCGATCAGTTCGCGTTCGGTCAGTTCCAGTACCAGGTAGATCGAACCTGGCTCGAACGCATCGAGGAACTCGCGGCAATCCTTGACCAGGTCCAGGTCCTGGCAATGGCTGGCGGTAATGTTGATGCCAATGTGAAAGGGTTTGTTGAAACCGGCGGATTGCGGCGCGAGCAGGGCGGCGGTTTGTCGCATGAGCGAACGGGTCATCGGTACGATCAGTCCGGAGTGCTCGGCAAACGGGATGAACAGGTCCGGACGCACCAGGCCTTCCTTCGGATGTTTCCAGCGCATCAGCACTTCAGTGCCTGACCAGCTTTTGCTGGCGCCATGCACCACAGGCTGGAAATACGGAATGAACTCTGCGGCTTCCAGCGCCCGTTGCATTTCCTGGGTGGGGGCCGATGAGCGCTTTTGCAGGAAGTGACCAATTGACCCGGAAATCACGCCGAAGAAAATCAGCAGACTGAACAGGGGGGGGTACTCGCTGCTCATGTATCGCCAGGTTTCGCCTTTGGGGAAACCGGCTTCTACGGCAAAAGCATAGCGCCCGGAGGTCAAGCGGCTCTGGGCAACGGGGAGTTCAGGCGCGGCACCGGTGTGAACCTTGCCATCGGCGGACATCCAGTCCGGGCCAACCTGCAGCACCAGCAAGGTCTGGCGGCCGATCAAGCGCAGAACGTTGCCCAAGTGATAACCATCGAGGGTCGTCAACGCGCCTTTTTTACCTTCGCTCAAGCGGTACACCAGCAAGGCGGTGTTGGGTGTCACCGGATTGCCGTTCATGAGCCACAATGCGCCCTGGGTATAGTCGCCGGGGTTGACCTTCTCCTGATAGTCGCCGAATAGCGAACTGCAATAGAGGTTGTTGTCCCACACCAGATTGGTCGAGCGCACGAATGGGCGACGAGTGACCTGTTCGCGCAGCGCCAGATTGACCTCGCCGCAACTTTGGCCGGCCATCGGCAGCAGTTCGCGAGCGGCTTTGG